>JAMOMC010000100.1 GCA_027068765.1 Campylobacterales bacterium | reverse complement strand
AAATCACTCTGTTTTATTTTGTGTTTGACTTTAAATTTAACAGAGTGAATCATATTTCTAAAAACTGCTGAAAACAAACAGTTTTTTTTAGCATATCTAACCTTTGTAATATAAGGGTATGTTATATGGAATTATTTTACTCTGATTTATTGTTGGTTTTATAGTTTTTCTTGGTGCTTCTTAGGGCTTAGCTTAATGCCATTGAGGCTCCCTTATCTGTATTTCATATCCCCTCTTTTTGAAATACATTATATCATTTACTAGCAATTGGAGATAAATCTGTCCGCCTAAAGGCGGAGGTTTTTACCTTTGAAGAGACTAATAAATGCACTAAAATAAAAACCTATACACAAATATCACATCCTATAAACTATTCGCAAACTTTTTAAAAATATATTTACTCTCATGTGGCCCTGGGCTTGCTTCTGGGTGATGTTGTACTGAAAATATTGGTGAATCATTATAGCTAACACCCTCAATTGTATTGTCAAAAAGATTAATATGTGTTATTTTAGCAATATCACAGATAGAGTCTGGAACATTGTAATTATGATTTTGAGCGGTGATCTCCACAACTAAGCTTTCTTTGTTTTGAACAGGGTGATTTCCACCGTGTTGACCAAATTTAAGCTTATAAGTGTTGTAACCGTGAGCAATAGAGAGAAGTTGATGTCCTAAGCAGATTGCAAACATAGGAACTTTTGCATCTATTAACTTTTTAATCTCTTTTGCTTCATCTTTTAGTATTAAAGGATCACCAGGACCATTTGATAAAAAAACACCTTGTATCTCTTTTTTTTGAAATCTCTCTATCAATTTAACCGCAGGTGTATTGTTTGGCATAACCTCTACACTAAGCCCACTCTGCTTTAACTCATTTAAGATATTTCTCTTGACACCAAAATCCAAAACAACAATCTTTTTTCCGATACTTTTTGGGTTTTTATACTCCTGCTTTTCACTATCCCAAGAGCCTACCTTATGCTCATAAATCTCTTTTGTGCTAACTTGTTTTATATAGTTTATCTCTTCAATTCTTTTTGATTTTGAGAGTAACTCTTTAAGTTCTTGTTTATCAGAAATTTCAGTAGATGCAATCATCATCTTAGGACCCTCATCTCTAATCATCTTAGTCAAAAATCTTGTATCTATCTGGCAAATCCCTAAACTATCATAAGAGTTTAAAAATTCTGACAAAGTTGATGTGCCTCTAAAGCTTGAGTATCTATCTTGATAGTTTCTAACAATCATACCACTCGAATATACACTCCCACTCTCCATATCATTATCATTGCATCCAACATTTCCAATCTCTGGCATTGTAAAAACAACAAACTGACCTGCATAACTTGGATCACTCATAATCTCTTGATAGCCACTCATCGAAGTGTTAAAAACTATCTCTCCTGTTTTTGTACCCTCTGTGCCAAAACTTTTAGCTTCCAAAAAAATACCATTTTCAATATAAATCCAAATGCTTTTAAATTTTGACATTAAAACATCCCTTTTCTTTGAAGCTCTTCTCTATATAACCTCTCAAAAACCGTACTATACTCATCAGTTCCTGGGATTAATCTTCTCTTCATTGTGTCAATTTTATCTATCACAGTCTGCTCAATATCTTCAAACCCTTGAATATAATCTTCTATCGCTTTATAGATAACATTTTTCATCAAGTTTTCAGTCACACTATAGTTCATCAAATCATCACTCCACAACTTATCTAAAATAAGATGTGCAACATTGTTGAAACGATCCTCATATGAGAGTATGACATCATAATCACTTGCAATTTTCTTTTTTATCATCCAAAACATACTTCTTCTATCGACAAACTCAACCTCATCTTCATTCTCTTCTAAAATCTCTTCAACTCTTTGCTCTAATGACCTCTCTTTTTCTAACTCTTCTTCTATGAGTTTTTGGGCACACTCTTTTATAGGATCAAGTCCTTTTGTAAATGTTGCATATCCAGAGTTTAACAAATCAATCGAAATCTTATTTGCAATATACGGTGCATGTGGTACTGGAATTTTCATCTTACGCCTTGTCAAAATTAATTGCCATTATACTAGCAAGTTTTTGGTAAATAGTGGATTATTTGGTGATATTATCATCAAATGGTGGACCTGCTTTTAAAAGCAAGGTTACTTGTGAAGCATTGTTTGGATCCATTTTTGCCATAATTTTTGATATTTTTTTTGGAGTGAGAGTAAAAAGTATACCTGCTGCTTTTGGAATTGGCATAGTATCTAAAATAGTAGCAGCTTTTTTATCTTTCATCTTTAGATAAGTATCTCTAATCTTATCATCTTTAGCTACTTTAATCTGATCTAAAAGCTCTTTGTTTTGTGTATGGATTTTTGCAATCTCTTTTTTTTTATCTTCTATCTCTTTTAAAGTTGCATCTAATTCATCAAGTTTTTTTGAGAGTTTTTCATTTTTCTGCTCTATTAATGTTTTTGAAGCCTCTTGATATGCTTCAAACTCTTGTTGTCTCTCATCAATTCTCTCCATCTCTCGTAAAAGTTCATCTTTTCTAAGCTCAAAAATCTGATCACAATCAACCAAAGGAACCTTAGCAAAAGATAATGAGAGTAAAAAAGATAGTATTAAAAAAACTCTTCTCATACATTAACTCTTAAGTTTTTTTTTGCAAATAAAAGGTTCCCAACTTCATCCATATCTTTGTTCTCTTTTATTTTTAACTCTTTTATATATCTTTGCTTCTCTAAATCATCAAGATATTTTACTTTTTCATACTCTATATTTGCCTCTTTATATAGAGTATTTAACCCCTCAATTCGAAGCTTTAATGAAGATAGTTCTTGTTTTAAAAAACTCTTTTGATTTGAAAGATTTGTTAGAAAAAAACTAGAAATGCTAATTTGCGAGAACTTTCCACTTTTTGGAACTTTAAGCTCTTGTACCTCAACTTCTATCTCTTTTATTTTTAACTCTGTTTCTCTCTTTTTATTTTGTGCATCCAAGATTTCACCCTCAATCTCATCAATTCTTCTCATCTTCACTTTAAGTAGCTGGAAAAATTTTGTCTGCATCTTATACTCACTTTATGATAATAGTATCTTTCCTATCAGGACTTGTTGAGATTATACCTATTTTTGTCATAGTTAACTCTTCTAATGCTTTTACATATGCTTTAGCTTCATCTGGAAGCTTATCATATTCTCTAACTCCTTCAACTATATCCCAACCTTTAAAGCTTTTGTAAATTGGCTTCACATCCTCTAAATCATATGGCACATAATCTATCTCTTGCCCTTCAAATTCATAAGCAACACAAACTTTTACCTCTTTAAATCCATCTAATACATCAAGTTTCATCAAAGCAATTTCATCACAACCATTAAGTCTTGAAGCATGTTTTAAAGCTACAGCATCAAACCATCCACATCTTCTTTTTCTTCCTGTTGTTGTTCCAAACTCTTGTCCAATTTGAGCCATTTTTTCTCCATCTTCACCAAAATCCTCACTTGGAAATGGACCATTTCCAACACGAGTGCAATAAGCTTTAGCGATACCTGTTACCTTTCCAATATCTTTAGGATTTAGCCCAAGTCCAGTACAAGCTCCTGCACTTACAGTATTAGAGCTTGTAACAAAAGGGTAAGTACCATGGTCTATGTCTAACATAGTCCCTTGTGCTCCTTCCAAAAGAACTCTCTTACCATCATCAAGATGCTTCCAAATCATTTGAGTAGTATCAGCAATATAAGGCTTTAATTTCTCATAGTATCGATTTAAATCTTTTAAAAGTTCGTCTTTTGTAGGTGTGCCAATTTCTAGGGCAGAAAAAAGTACTCTGTTTAATTCAAAATAGTTAGCTATTTTTTCAGCTAATTTATCTGCGTGATGCAATTCTCCAACACGATGCCCTACTCTTAAAATCTTATCAGCATAAGCTGGTCCTATCCCTTTTCCTGTTGTTCCTATCGCTCTTTTTCTTAGCTTCTCTTTAGCTTGATCAATAAGTGAATGATAAGGCAAAAGAAGATGAGCTTTATCACTTAAAAAGAGTCTATCTTCAAGATAATCAAACTGTTTCATCTCTTTATCGATTAAATTTTCAGGACTTACAACTACACCATTTCCAATTATATTTATAGCTTCAGGGTTTAAAACACCTGATGGCAAAAGGTGTAATGCATACTTAGTTCCATCCACAACTATTGTGTGTCCTGCATTGTGTCCACCTGCAAAACGACAAACTACATCAGCATTTTGTGCTAAATGATCTACGATTTTTCCTTTTCCTTCATCTCCCCACTGTAGTCCTACTATCAAATCTGCTTTCATTTATTTACTCATTTCCTCTATTAATTTATCTGTATAAAGTGCAAAACCTGTTGCATTTAAATTTTTATGGTTGTAGTTTCCACCCATACCAAGTGTCTCATTTTTTTGTATATATCTAAAAAATAGATTATCATAATACTGCATCTTTGCATAATAAAGTGGAGCAATAACAATATCTTTATATTCAACTCTCTCACATAGTGATTTAATCATTAAAAGCTCACTTTTTAATGATTTTGGAACCTCTTTTAGTATTGCATCTATTTGAGAAGGTTTTTGCAAATATGCAAGTCCACTAAGCCAAGAGATATCTAGTTTTAAAATCTCTTCCAAATTAGCATTTTTAAATATATCTAAACTAAGTTTTAACTCTTCACAAATTATACGAGGAATATTCATATTTGAAATTTGCAATAATGGTTTTAACTTCAGATTTTTTAAAATCTTTGAGCTATCATTTATACTAAGAGACAAATCACTATTTTCAATCTGCTCAGCTCCAATTTGATAACATTCAAAACTAGGAAACTTATAAATAGGCTGTATATAAAACCATCTGTTTTTTTCTATACTTCGACCCAACCTTTTTGTAATAATACGAACAACATCAAGTGTACTATCTGCCCTTAAAGATATGATATGATTTTGCTTATCTGAAAACCTAACCAACTCTTGTTCATCTATGCAAGAGTGTTGATGATATGAAAAGATAGGTGTTAGTATCTCTTCATAATTTTCACCATATAAAATATCACTCGCCACATTTTCAATGGTTCTTTTCAACTTTGCACTCTTGCCAAAATATAAGCGACTCTGGTTAGGTATCTCGTGTTCGTAAATCATCTTTTATCCAAATACAGTTTTGTTTTTAATAAGCATTAAGTATAACAAAAAGTTAGTAAAAAACTATCTTGGCAATAAGAAAAAATATGATAAGTCCATATAAAATTTTAATAGCCATCTTCTCACTCAAAACATCTTCTATATAACAAACTACTTTTTTTTTCATTTTTGTAATATAGAGCTTATCCCTTAAAAGTCTTCTCTCATCTAAAGCCTTAAAAAATAGATAAAGCAAAAGAGCAAATAGAAAAAAGATACTCTCATCACCTCTCTCCCTAAATAAAAGCCCAAGAAAAGAGAAAAAAATCTGGATAACAACTAAAATCATAACAGAGTGGTCAACACTTCCTCTCCAAGTCAATACTTTATGATGTATATGAGTTTTATCTGGATTAAAAGGGGATAAGTTTCTTTGTATTCGTCTAGTCAT
Organism: Campylobacterales bacterium; assembly: GCA_027068765.1. Taxonomy (GTDB): domain Bacteria; phylum Campylobacterota; class Campylobacteria; order Campylobacterales; family QNZT01; genus SZUA-1433. The sequence continues at coordinate 27,504 of JAMOMC010000100.1, read as the reverse complement.
AACTACTAAAGTATCAATTATCGGCAAAGCGGCAAGTAGTAATACAGAAGTAACACTAACATAAACAATAGATTTAATAGCAACTATAGCAATTACAAAACCAAGTACCAACGAGCCGCTATCTCCCATAAAAACTGCAGCAGGATTCCAATTAAAAAATAGAAATCCAACTAAGGAAAAAATCATAAAAAGTGATACGGTTATTATGAAATTATCTTCATATACATACCCAATGTATGCAAAAGAGAGGAAAATAACCAAAGAAACACCACCTGCTAAACCATCTAACCCATCCAAAAGATTTAGTGCATTTGTAAATCCAACAACTGCTACAATTGTAATAATAAGGGCAAAAAACCAAGGTAAACTTATCTCATAACCAAACCAAGTTCCCAAAGTATCAATTTTAAAGTCATTTATAAAAAATATCAAAAGTGTCGCAGCGATTATGGCAATAAATTTAATTTTTGGTTCTACTCCTTTGTTATCATCATAAACACCAACTACAAAAATTAAAAAAAGAGCTAGAAAAAATCCTATATATTCATAAACAAAGCTATTATGAAAAAGTATTAAAACAATCATATATGAAAAAAACATAGCAACTCCAGCACCTCTAGGAGTTGGAGCAACATGAGAGCTTCTATCATTTGGAATATCTAGTAAACCTATTTTTGAAGAGAACTTAATCACCAAGCTAACAAGCAATATTGTTAACAATATTATTAAAATTCCATCAATTAAATCAAGTTCACTTCCAAACATAAATTACACTTCTTCCTATTTATATGCATAGCTATATTTGAAAAAGCTTTGTGACATATTTTTTGGTTTTACAGCATTTAAGACTAAGCCTACATTATCTATATTGTATGAGTGTGTAATATCTTCTAATGACTTTATATACTCTTTTTCTGAAACCTCTGATCTAAATACAACTAAAGATATATCTGCTTGCTTCATAAGAAGTAGAGCATCTGTAACCATACCCATTGGAGGAGAATCAACTATGATATAATCATAATCTTTTCTAAGTTCATTGATAATTTCTTCAATTTTTCCAACTTGCATAAGCTCAGAAGGATTTGGAGGAATTGGTCCTGATGTAATAATATCAAGATTTTTAATCTTTTTATGTTCCCAAATAACCTCTTTAAGAAGACTATTTTTAGAAAGAACCGTACTCATACCAACTTTATTGGTCAAAGAAAATACTTTATGAAGCATTGGTCTTCTCATATCAAGTGATAAGACAATACATTTTTTATCTCCCATGCCAAAAACTGCAGCTAAATTAGTAGCAATTGTTGTTTTACCTTCACTTGGAACTGTAGAAGTTACAACAACAACTTTACTCTTATTTTCAGTTGCTATAAACTCTAAATTTGTTCTAATAAGTCTAAGTGCTTCACTGGCCACAGACTGCTGATCATCGATAGTAAACATCTTTTCAGAAGTCTTAACATAAGGAATTACTCCATAAAATGGAATTCTTGTAGCACTTGCTAAATCTTCTCTAGTTTTTATCTTATTGTCTAAAAAATCTCTAAGTAATGCTAAAAGCATAGCAGTAATTAATCCAAGTAATAAACTTGCACTCGCAATCATTGGTATATTAGGACTTTTTGCTACACTCTCATTTACAGCACGATCTAAAACACGATTACTAGATACTGTTGAAGCCTTATTGATTGACATCTCTGCTTGCTTTTGAAGTAAAAACTCATAAGTTCTCTCATTAATTTTATACTTTCTTTGAAGATCAGCTAACTCTCTTTCTTTTTCAGGAAATTTTAAAAGCTTTGTCTCGCTTGTATAAAGAGTGTCTTCTAAAGATCTTTTCTTCTCTCTAATACTATCACTAATACTTTCTATTGCACTCTCTAATGCCATTTTAGTATCATTTATCTTCTCATCAATTTGAGCAACATCAGGATGAAGCTCCGTATAAGTTGATAACAAATCTATTCTCTCAGATTTAGCAACTTGCAAATCATTTAAAAGAGTCCCTAAAACTGGGTAATCAATAGAGAGTGAAGATACTGAGCCATAATTACCTGTCTTAAACTCATTATACAAAGCAGCAAATGCACTCTCTTGAATTTTTATCTCTGAAAGTTGTGTCTTAAAATTACTTAAGTTTGTTAAAGTTAATTGAGACTCTGCTTCAATATCTATAAGATTATTCTCCTCTTTATAATTTTCTAGTTTTACAGCTGAACTTTGAAGTTTTTTACTTATCTCTTGAAGTTGTTCATCAACAAATGTTAGTGCACTAGATGCTTGAGATGTTTTTTTCTCCACACTCTGATCAAGATAGATATCTACAAGATTATCTAAAAATTCTTTAGCTCTTAAGTGACTATTATCTTGATAAACCATCTTAATAATTGAGCCATTTTGAGATAGAGAAAATACACTAAGATTTGAAGATACTATATTTATAGCTTTATCTTTATTTAGTGATAAAAATGCATACTTTCCACCATCTATAAAACCTATTTTTTTAACAACAAGTGAGAAAAACTCATTATCAACTTTTTGCGAATACTCATGTTCTCCACTATAAATTACCTCGTTTATTCTCTTCCCCATAAGTGATGCTATTGATTTTTTAATACCTCCAATAACTCCACCACCATCAGGATAAATTTTATATGAATTGTCACTTATAGGTTCAATTATAAATTTTGTACCATAAAAAAGTGGATTTTTAATTTTTAACTCCGTAATTTCTATCGGAGAGTTTTTATAAAGCTCTCTCTCCTTATATCCTGATGTTTGAAAGTACCGTATATTATATCCAACTTTTTCAAGTGCTTTTTCTATTAAGTTACGAGATTTTATAATTTCAACTTCTGTATCAATTAATGTAGCATCTTCACCAATACCGCCACCTCTAACAACTGCATCTAGGCTCAAATCCAAATTATCATTACTAACTTCAATTGTTGAATAAGTCTCATAAGTAGGCTGTGCAAAATAAGCATACACAATACCTCCAACAAAAAAAAGAAATACAATAAGAAAACTAAGTGCTTTTTGCTTCCCAAGTACATTTAGTACCTTTTTAAAATCTCCACTCTCATTGCCTTTTGACAAATTTAATTGAGAATCTTGCATACTCTATCTCCCCTTTTCTAAAATTGATAACCGGTAAATTCACCGACATTAAAAATTTGTGTATTTGTAAGCTGTTTACCTGTAAAAAGTGCTCCCAATACCGCTTGAACTATATTAATCGCAGGCATAGCCTCAGCAATAGCTAAGTTTCTCTGCTTTAATCTGTTTGGTTTCACATAAACAACATCATTTGGATAGAGAGTTAAACTTCCTGTACCTAAAGAGCTAATTTTTGTAAGATCCACTGTTTTAACAATTGGATTAGACTCCGTTCCCCTAATAATCTTTACCTCATTTCTAGCTGCAAAATCAGTCAATCCTCCACTACTAGAAATTATTTCTAATAAATTTGAGCTATTTTCTATGATATTTACCCGACCAGGTGTTACTACTTCACCCATTACATAAACTCTTTTATTTAATACTTCCAGTGTAACATGAGCATTTTTAATATATCTTGAGTATTCACGAGATAATAAATCACTAGCTTCTCTCTCAGTCAAGCCAGAGATACGAACCACTCCAACAAGCGGTATATTTATCGTACCATCTTTAATGATAAGAGCTCCTCTCTCATCAGCAGGTGCAACCATAGATCTTACATCTCTAGTGCTTAACTCTGGATGGTTAAAGACCAAAATAGATACACGGTTATTTGGCATTAACTTATGCTCATATGCATCTTCATACGAAGATGCAATTCTCTGTGTTGCAAGCTCTGGATTTAAATTTTTGTTCTTTTCGTTTTCAAAAAGAACATACTCATTGTTTTTAGAACCACAACCACCGATAAAAATCGATGTTACCAATAAAGAGATAGCAGCTAAATATTTGTATTTCATTCTCTTACCTTTTATTTTTTATATCTTTCTAGTCTTAAATTCATTATAGAATATTAAATATTATTTTAAAATAAATTGTTAATATTTATTGACTAAAATAATATTTTATTACTTTTTTACACAAAATGTCACTATAGACAAACCTGTAAACAACTTAATGTTAATTTTATAATTAAATATATTAATAAATACTTTAAATTTATTAAATAATTTAACTATTTTATCACAAAAAGCTTATAGTGACTAAAAGTTCGTTATTAAAAGTAATTTTTAACAATTTTGCATCTTTTAATCTATTAAAACCAAATGCATATGTAAAATCGTCCAATTGCAGATTTTTTGAACCCTCTATAAGTAAAGTTATATCTTTTATCATAATTTTATTATCTTTTATCTCTACCTTATCAATATCTGGATGAAAATGTATATATGCATTATTTTCAAATCCACCATTATATTTTCCAATGAGCAAATCTTTTATCTCAATAGTTTTATTACTTGCACTAAATGTTCTTTGATGGATAATCCCTAAATCTTTATATCCATCGTGAGAGGCTATGATAGTATCATCATACTCTTTTAAAAAATTTATATTTGCACGATTTGCCACTCTAAAACTTGACCAAACTTTAGACTGTTCAATATCACCAATTTGCACTGTATTGTGAGCAGATGTTTGTCTTTGTTTTAAACGAAGCTCATTACTCTCATAAGTGGAAATTCCACTATCGACTATAAAAGGTTTTCCATCAACTCTAAGCTCAAAACCAAAAGTATCACTATGTGCATGACCTGGGATATAAGATGGACCTATCTCACCAACATCAACTCTAAGCTCATACCTCTCAAAATTTTTCGCTCTATATCCACTCTCATTTAACTCTAATTTAACTATATTTTTCAAACCTAGTCTTTTTGCATATTCAAAAAGATTAATAGATGTTGGTGCAATGCCATCTGTAGAATCATTAAAATGTGGGATTGCTCCATCTTTATAGCTAATTTTTTTAAGCCAAGAAAGCATTATCTCAGCTTTTTTGATAAAAAATTCTTCTAACTCTTTATCAAATATCTCATGGTTTACCACAAGATTAAGAGAATCCAAAACTCTAAAAAGCATGATCTGGTGATACATAGGAGTCAATTCAAAATGTGCCCCATCTTCTAATATCTGCTCATCTAATTCACTAATCAATATCTCTTTTGCCTTATTATATAGTTCATTGTCTTTAAAATAATAAGCACCAAAAAGAAGTGAAAAACCATTTTCTAGCAGGTGATTTCCTAGCAAATGATACTCTAAATTATCCATTAAAATCATATATTGAGCATATAAAGAGTCATCTATTTTTTCATCTTTAATATCATTTTGACTTAAAAACTTAATCCAATTAATCCCTCGAAGTGAAATAGGAAAAGGCTCCAATCCCTCTGTATTTATCCTCAAAGAGGCAATAAACTCATTTATAAACTCTAATCCAACTTTACAATCAAAATCTTTTTGATTTAAAAACTCAAAATAATTTAAATTGTATGCCCAAAGTTTTCCATAACCTAAATAATTCCAATCAATCCCATTTTCAAATTTATATGAGAGATTTAAAAACTCAAACTCTCCGTTCTTGAAGCTATCATAACTCTCTATACTCTTTATAAAATTCAACCTATTAGATTTAGATGCTTTTTTGTAAGGGTATGAAAATTTAGTTAATTTTCTATATTTTGAACGAAGCATATAAAAAAGCCTATAATTAATCTGCTTTGTTTTCATATACTTTAGGGTATGAAAATAATTTAAATATTTATCCACCTAAAAGCCTTTTATATAGTTTATACAACACCTGCTCTAATTTTTTCGATATCTAGTGACTGTTTGCATATGACTCTTTTACCTCTTGAACTTTTTTCTATCTTATCTACAAGCTCCACTTCAAAATCCACACCATCTCGAACAAGTTGCTTCATCCCTAAAATCACAGCCTCAGGATCAACACCTTTATTTTGATCTTCAACAAGTACTTTTACTTTTCCAGCTTCACTTTGAATATACTGGATATTGCTGATTTGATCTAATGGAAGATGTTGACCTCCACACATAGTTGTAATTGAGACAAGTCTCTTGTCATCAGTTACAAGAAAATCTTGTGTTCTACCTTCAATAGAGTCACAACTAAGAGCGATATCTGTACCTTCAATATACTTCACATCTCCAGACACACTATCACCTGTTTTGTAGTTTATAAGAGGCATCACTTTGTTATCAAATCCAGTTGCTACAATTTCATTGTCTATTATACGAGTTGCACCATATGAATTCATAAAGCTATAAGACTCTTCATTAACTCTATAAGCGATTGCTGCTCTTTCTGTATGTCCATATTGAGTTAAAACATCTACACCAAAATAATCTCTAATGATTTTGACCTCATGAGCATAAGCTGTCTCAGACGATAAAATAACACCTTTTATGTCAAGTGGCTCATAGCCATACATTTTGCTCTGTTTAATAAAACTCAAAAGTGCACTAGGATAACCAAAAAGAAACTTAGGTTTAAATGATTTTGCTTTAGCAAACATGAGTGGAAACTTATCTGAATTCATATAATTATTTGAAATCAAAAAATAGTTATCAATTGGCTCATACTCCCAATATATATCTTCATCAGGCTTTGATACTTCTCTCCCTTTTAAAAGAAGGGTTTTATCTCTATAGTGATAATTAATCTTCTCAAAAAAATAGTTATTATAAACTTTCTCTTTTGCTCTTGATGTGTATAGTGGTTGAAAATATTTTGTAGGAGTTGAGAGTGAGCCACCTGTATAATATGCTATAGGTTTTTCAAACTTATCTATATAAAAATCTTCTAAATTTGCTTTTATATCTGCTTTTGAGATAATTGGAAATTTTTCTATATCTGCTAATATTTTAAAATCTGTAGATGAGACACCAGCTTTTTTAAAACTTTTTTGATAATAAGGTATATTCTCCTCGGCAAACTTAATTGTTTCTAGAATTTTGTTATAAATGAACTCATCTCTCTTTTTTTCATCCATACTTGTATAATTATCTAAAATTTCTTTTTGCTCAGTATATTTATCACCAAACCTCTTAGATAGTGGTATCTTACCATAAACCGAACCGATAAAAGTTTTCATAAATTGTGGCATCTTATAATAAAAACCTCGATACAAATGTAAAATACTATCTATGGACATTGGCTAACTCCTGTAATTTTTAATCTCATTATTTCTCATGTTACAGCAAAAAATCTTTACTAAAACTTTAATTACAATAATTAAAGTTTTTTCCTATAAAGTTCTAAATATCTATTTGCACAATCTTTGATTTCGTAATGTTTTTCATAATGTTGTATAAGAATATTTTTATCTAAAGTGTTATTTACTACAACTTTTTTTAATGCCTCTTTATAAGACTTCACACTCATATCATCTGATAAATATCCATTTTTTCCATCTACTATCACATCAGGTATTCCACCAACTGCCGTTGAAACGGTAGGAACTCCAACAGACATAGCCTCAATAATTGCCATAGGAAGCCCTTCATAAATTGAAGAGAAACAAAGAGCATCTGACTCTATCAAATAATCACTAACATTTGCTCTCTCTCCCAAAAGATGAATATTACTTTTTGTTTTTATCATATTTTCACACTTTTTTGCATATGCTGGTACCACATCTAAAGAGCCTAAAATCAAAAGATGTGCGTCTGTTTCATCATCTAGCAAAGCTTCAAATGCGGCTATTAATAATTCTTGATTTTTTACATTATAAAACCTACCAATACTTACAAATATTTTTGTATTTTTACTCTTTCTAAGTTTATCAATAAACTCTTTTGTCTCTTGATATTTATCTGTTTTTTCTAATTTTTTTACACCATTATCAATCTTTTCAACATATTTTTTTCCATATAAATCTTGAGTTGATTTTAAGACTTGCTCACTTATAGAAACAGGTGTAAAATTAAAAAAATCATATAAAAACTTATAAAATCTAAGACGACCTTTTGTCGTCTCTTTGTGAGCAACACTATGAATGGTATGGATATTAGGTCTTCTAAACAAGACTAAACCTAAAGCTGAAAACATTTGAGCTCTTGTATGGGTATGAGTAATATCAGGTTTAATAGAAAAAATCATTTTAGCAATTTTAAATGCAATCAGGGGACTTTTACCAACTTTATCAAGTGATAAAAACTTCACATCAGGACTTATTTTTTGATACATAATCTGCTGTTTTTCACTCATTTTTTCAATTGAACAGATAATAACTTCTAAATCTCTATTTTTAACAAGTTCATTACAGATGTCTATACAAAATTTCTGAGCACCGCCTGTGTGCATATCAGAGGAAATGTGTAGTATTTTCATTTTTTACCTTGTTTTGTTCTTTGTATAAGATAATTATAACATTAGATAAAAGTGCTAAAGCTATCCAAAAAGTCTTATCATATGTAGATGAGAGAGTTAAACCCATCAAAACATTTGAATATGTAGCTAAAGCTATCCAAAAATATGAACTTTGCCTAATTTGCATACTTTTTGTAGTAAATAGATAATATAAAAAGACCAAAAAACTAACAAAAGCAAAGATGCCAGCCTCCGCAATTAATTTTACAAAAACATTATGGGGCGCTAAAGAGCCATCGGCAATATAATCCACAGCATAACCTCTTGCATAATCTTCATATACCTCTAATCCTATACCCAATAAAAAGTTATCTTGAGCCATTCTCCAACCAGCTTCCCAAGATACAAACCTAGTATCTGCAGTACCATGCTGTGCTGCTCTATCTTGCATGCCAGATACTGCTTCAAACTTATTAAAATCAACTTGCAAAACAATAAGTCCTACAATTGCTAAAGCAATAAGACCTTTAAAAGATAATATCTTTCTAAATAAAGAACCAAACTTTATAATTAATGCATAAAATCCTAAAATTGCAAGTGTCAACATCGCTGATTTTGATCCAGCATAGACAAATACAATTAAAAATAACACCAAAGAACCAACAAGAAAAATAAGATTTCTATTTTTTTCATATAAAAATATAGTAATTGCACTAGCCATAAGAAGTTGTGCTGAGAACTCATTTGGATCCATTGTTCCACCTGATCTTCTAAATGTCCACTGATCAACTGGAGGATTAAAAAATGAGATTATCGACGACACAACAACACTTATCCAGATAATATAGAGAAGTCTCTCAAAATTTTCATAGTAACTAAGATATGCAAATATAATTGTCATCGGCATTAAAACCAAAAACCCACTTGCAAGTGTAGTATGAGAGTAAAACACTTTTGTTATAAGCATAATAATAATCATTATAAAAATATAGATAAAAAAAGTCTTTAATATACGGTTTTTTGGTCTTATAAAAGCATGTAAAATCTCCTTTATATTAACAAGAATAAAGAGACCGAAAATTGCTTTTAGTGCAGATTCTCCAGCAATATTAACAATAAAATTATCATTAATAAAACTAAAAATCAATAATAAAAACATAAAATCTTTAATTAATCTAAATCCCATAACTATATATCCTTTTTTAAAACTCTCTTAAGAACTATTTTAGCAAAAATATATTCAATTATAACCATGCAAAAACTTACAACTGCAAATCCAGCTATTGGATATTCTCCCAAAAGAAGTTCAACTGCTATCACAACCAAAATAAGACGAACAACATTAAGCCCCAATTCCAGCTTATTAAAATCAAATGTTTTTGACAAAAGTGTAAACATACTAAAATAAGCTATAACCATATAAGAGAAGATTAAAATAAATGTAAATAGTGCCGTTCTTTCAGTTAAATAATCAGGCTTTATAAAATAAACTGTAAAAGCAACCAAACTTGAAAAAACTGCTCCAACTACCATAAATTGATACTTATAACCATTAATTTTTTTGACATACTTCACAATCTCATCTACATTTGATATATTAAACTTAGAGATAAGATACAATCTAATAGATACAGTAAAAATCATAATAAGCCCTCCAAAAGTAAAAGCATACCCAAGCTCTGCCAAGAGTTGCTCCATCTTCTCATCAGTCAAATAGACAAGAGCATACCTACCTGTATATATATAAAGTGAGTTTATAATATATGCTAAAAAAGAGAAAGCTAAGAACTGCTTAACCCTCTTTTTAAAAATAGATATATTTCTTTTTTCTTTGATTTTTTCAAAAGACTTTACAATATACTCAACATTATATTTCATATTAAAAAATGCAACTAAGACAAAAGGAGCGATAAACAAATATATAAATATCTCATCTAATGTTACAGGTCCCTCTATCGTAAAGATATAAATTAAAAACCCAACTCTAATGAGTAGTAAAATCACACTATTTAAAAGTATAAATTTAATCTTTTTATTTGAAAGATATACATTTTTAAAAAATATCCAAGACAAAACTGCAAAAGTAGCTAGATATATATACTCCTCCCCTAGCTCAATATTATCAAAACCAAACATATCACCTAAAAAATTACCCAAAAATGTAAAGTAAAATAGTGTCAATATAGCAAAAATAAATAGTTGAAAATAGGCATTTATAAAATCTGTATTTTTTCTAATTTGATTAAAACGAAGATAACTAGTAGAGAGTCCAAACTCAAATACAAATGAGAAAATCATGATGATATTAAATGTCGCAGAGAATCCTGCCATCATCTTAACATCAAAAATATATGGAATTGTTAATGCTATTAAATAAGTTGAAAAACTATAAATAAGACTTGAAAGTGTAAAAAGTGCTCCATCATTTGAGAGCACTTTTTTAAACTTTGCTATCACTTACGCTTCTCTTTTCTTCTATCTACCATTTTACAAAAACTCATAACCTCTTTTGAATCCTCAATCTCAAGACCAAGAAACTCTTTATGTGAAACTAGAAAAACAATAATATCTGCAATTTTTACTGCATCGTGACAATTAACTATCTCTAGTCCATCATAACTCTTGATATTTGGCTCAACTGCTAAAACATCACAACAATCACTCATTAAATTTTTAGTAATATAAAGTGCAGGTGACTCTCTAAGATCATCAATATCAGGCTTAAAAGCAAGCCCCATACAGGCAACTCTAGCTTTTCTACCATGTTTTCTTCCAAACTCTAAAGCGGCATTTTTTACTTTTTCAATTGCCCATTCACTCTTATAATCATTTACTTCTCTTGCTGCTTTAATAATCTTTGCATCTCCTTTTGCAGCATCTACAATAAACCAAGGATCAACAGCGATACAGTGTCCACCAACTCCACATCCAGGTTGCAAGATATTGACTCGTGGATGTCTATTTGAAAGCTCAATCAACTCCCAAACATCGATACCAAACTTCTCACTAAGCATTGAGAGTTCATTTGCAAAAGCTATATTTACATCTCTAAAACTATTTTCAGTTAGTTTTGCCATCTCTGCAGTTCTTGCATCTGTTTGCAAAACTTCACCAGAGACAAAACTCTCATAAAATTTAGCCGTTAACTCTGTCGCCTCTTTGGTAGTACCTCCAACAATTCTATCATTATGCACTAATTCATGCATGATTTTTCCAGGAAGAACCCGCTCAGGGCAGTGAGAGAAATATATTTTAGATGTATCAATTCCCTCATCTTTAAGAGTCTGCTCCATGATATCTGTTGTACCAACTGGTGAAGTTGACTCTAATATAATAATATTTCCCTCTCTTACATAAGGTGCAATTCCACGAGTTGCCGAGATGATATAATCAATATTTGGAACATTGTTATCTTTAAAAGGGGTAGGAACTGCGATGATAAATATATCTGATTCGCCAGCTTCTGTGTATGCTACCAAATTTCCAGAATTAACAGCAGATTGAACAAAGGTATCTAAATCAGGCTCCACAATGTGAATCTTACCTTGATTAATAATCTTAACTGTCTCTTCTACTACATCAACACCTCTTACTTTGTAGCCTCTATTTGCTAAAAGTGCGGCAGTTGGAAGACCGATATATCCCAAACCTATTACACAAATTTTTTCAATCATTATTTTTATTTCCCTTTTAAATATATCACAATTTTTTCACAAGCTTTACCATCTCCATAAGGATTATGTGACTTTGACATTTTTTTATACTCTTTCTCATCCTCAAAAAGCTTAATTGACTCTCTCAATATTTTTTTTACATCTGTACCAACAAGCCTTACTGTTCCAGCTTTTAAAGCTTCTGGTCTTTCAGTTGTATCTCTCATAACCAAAACAGGTTTCCCTAAACTTGGAGCCTCTTCTTGGATGCCTCCACTATCTGTTAAGATAAAATAAGCCTTACTCATCAAATAAACAAACGGTTCATAATCCAAAGGAGATATTAAAAAAACATTATCCACGTTAGATAAAATCTCATTTACAGGCTTTTGAACATTTGGATTTAGATGAACTGGATAGACGATATCGCACTTTGGATATTTTAATGCCAACTCTTTTAAAGCTGTACATATATCTAAAAACCCCTGCCCAAAATTTTCTCTTCTATGTCCTGTAACTAAAACTATCTTTTTACTCTCATTTAACTCATAACCCTTAATAGCTATTAAAGTTTTAAGCTCACTTTTTAAACCTTCATTGGACTCAATTTTTGACACTACCTTTAAAAGAGCATCAATCACTGTATTTCCCGTTACAAGTACATTTGCAGTATCGACATTTTCTTTTAAAAGATTAGCCCCGCTTTCACCAGTAGGAGCAAAATGATATGTTGCTAATCTGCTTGTAACTTGACGATTCCCCTCCTCTGGCCAAGGAGAGTAAATATCATTAGTTCTTAAACCTGCCTCAACATGTCCAACCGTTATCTTTTGGTAAAATGCAGCAAGAGAAGTCGCTAAAGTAGTTGTGGTATCACCGTGAACTAACACAATATCAGGTTTAGCTTTCTCAAAAATTCCTTGAAGTCCTAAAAGAATACTTGAAGTCACTCCATACAGATTTTGTCCAGGCTTCATAATATCAAGATCAAAATCAGGCACAATATCAAAAAGAGTTAACACCTGATCTAGCATCTCTCTATGTTGAGCTGTAACACAAACTATAGTCTGAAAATCTTTAGGATATTTTTGAAATTCTTTAACCAAAGGAGCCATTTTAATAGCCTCTGGTCTTGTTCCAAAAACAAGCATCACTTTTTTCATTATATTTTTTTCTCCCACTCATAAGCAGTTTTGCAAATAAGCTCTAAATCATCATATTTTGGAGTCCAGTTCATAAGCTTAGTAATTTTACTATTGTTAGAGATAAGGGCTGCTGGGTCTCCTGCTCTTCTATCCTCTTTTAAAACTTTAAAATCAACACCTGTTACTTTTTTCATAGTATCTAGCACTTCATTTACACTAAAACCATGTCCATAACCACAATTAAAAATATCACTTTTATCATTTTTTTCAAGATACTCTAATGCTTTTAAATGTGCACTAGCTAAATCTTCTACATGAATATAATCTCTTATACAAGTTCCATCAGCAGTTGGATAATCGTCTCCAAAAACATACATCTTCTCTCTTTTTCCAAGAGCACACTCGGCTGCTACTTTTATAAGATGTGTTGCATCTTTAGTTGATTGACCAATTTTTCCATCAACACTAGCTCCTGCAACATTAAAGTAACGAAGTGCAACATAGTTAAAATCCAAAAAAGCATTTGAAGCATCTTTTAATACACTCTCACTCATAAGCTTACTACTTCCATAAGGATTTATGGGAGCTGTTAAACTCAATTCATCAACTGGAATCTTATCCATTGACGGCTCACCATAAACAGCCGCAGTTGAAGAAAATATAAATTTATTAACTTTATATTTTAAACAAAGGTTAATTACATTGGCAGTGTTTACCGTATTATTTAAGTAGTATTTTAAAGGATCACTAACACTTTCAGGAACAACTAAACTTGCAGCAAAATGAATTACCGCATCAAACTTGTTTTCTGAAAATATCTCTTCAACTCTTTTAAAATCACTCAAATCAATATTGATAAACTCTCCATAAAGAATAGAGCTTTCAAATCCTGTCACTAAATTATCTAAAACAGTAATTTTGTGCTCCCCAAGCTCTCCCAACTGCTTAACAACATGACTGCCGATATATCCAGCCCCACCAGTTACTAAAATATTCATAAAAATTACTCCATAATTAATCTATCTACTATATCGACCATTTTTGTACTTTGTTTCTCTCTTATAAAATTTTTTCGCACAAAATCTCTATTTTTTTGTGAAATAGTGCATTTCAAATCTCTATATTTTAAAATTGCATCCTTCAAAGCTTTTGTATCACCAGGTTTTATAGTGGTAGAATTTTCAAGTTCATTCACAAAATCTCTAGCAACACCAGATCCAGCATAGACGATAGGTAATCCCGTTGAAGCATACTCATACAATTTTGAAGGCATAGCTGCACTAAATGTCTCATCAAGTTGTGCAAAAAGAAGTGAGCTTTCTTGGTAAAAATCAATCATTTTATCTCGTTGAACTCTACCAAAAAACTCCACATTTGAAATTCTATTTTTATGAACATACTCTTTTAATTGCTTATAACGATTACCTTCACCTATGATATTTACCCTAATATTTTGAACATCTCTTGCTGCATCTATCAATGTTTTTATATTTTGAGCAATTCCAACATTTCCTATGTATGTTACTGTAAATACTCTCTCTTCATTATGTTTAAGTCTGCACAATTGTTCAAATGTACTGTTTTCTATACCATTTGTAATTTGAACTATATTATCTTTAGAGACAAACTCCTCAACCCAATGATACTCGTGAGAATTTGTTACTGTTATATACTTAAATTTTTTCAAAGATAATTTCATAAATTGAGTAATTAAATTTTTTAAAATTTTCTTATAAGCTGATGTCTCTTCTATATACTCCCAAACCAAATCTCGAACATCTATGATAGATTTTCTTGAACCAAAAACAGCAACAGCTGGTATAATAAACATTTGTGGTGATGTAGCTACTGTGATATCAGACTGAAACTTTCTCGCTTTTAAAGTTAGTTTTATAGCATAATATAATTCATGTAGTGCCCGAGAGTAAAATTTTTCACCATCATAGTAACGCTGATCAACATAATATACATCAATATTGTCACTATATACAATTTTTTGATTTTTTTGAGGTTTTCCTCGCTCAGTTATGCAAAAAATATTTACTTTATAAGTTTTTTCAAGCTCTTTTACAAGTGACAAAATACGATTTGTCCCTGCACAATTCTCTGGCATAAAATTACCTGTTAAAAAATTTATTGTTTTCATATAAACTTACAAATCCTTGCTATTTGTGAATTAAAAATAATATTTATAATATAGCAGGTTTACTTTAAAATAAATTAATTTTTACCATATTTCATAAATAATATTTAAAAAAGAGAACATTTTTATAATTTATTACAATATATTTAATTATTTTAATAATTATTTTAATATATTGTAATAAATTATAAAAATATCAATGATACCATATGATACAAAATACAAAAACTTCTATCATCAGTTAAGATAAGTTTTAATAGAATAAGATTTTTAATTAAGGATTTTAATGCTCTATCTTCTTCATCAACTTCTTGACATAAATATTTTTCAATACATAACACTAAGAGCTGGTATCTCATTTTTTACAGCTTTTATATTGACCCTTGTCTTGATGCCAAGATATATAGCTTGGGCAAAAGCTAAAAATGCAAATCAACCTATATACAAACATGCACCAGATTCACACCAAGCTAAGTCAACAACTCCAACTATGGGTGGGTTAGTTTTTCTAGGCTCAACCCTCATAGCTTCACTTTTAACGATAAAATATAACAACTTTTTAGCTCTTGGTGCAATTTTAACTATCATTTTATTTGCACTAATTGGCATAAAAGATGATTTAGCAAAAATATTACATAAAAAAAATGAAGCAGGGCTAAGTGGAAATAAAAAGATTTTTCTACAAATTGGAGCCTCCATTATTATCGGATTGTATCTATACTTTGGTGGTTTTATGACTGAGCTTTATATTCCATTTTATAAATATCCACTTTTTGATATGAATATACTAGCAATTGTTTTTTGGATTTTAGTATTTGTCTCAACCTCAAATGCTGTAAACCTAACTGATGGACTTGATGGTTTAGCTACTGTCCCTTCAATTTTCTCCATCATGAGCTTAAGCATCTTTGTCTATATTATGGGTCATGCACTTTTAAGTGAATATCTACTCTTACCAAATATCAAAGGAATTGGAGAGGTCACCATAATAGCTACTGCACTTGTAGGCTCTTTAGTCGGTTTTTTGTGGCACAATTGTCATCCTGCTGAAATTTTTATGGGAGATAGTGGGAGTTTAGCCCTTGGAGGTTTTATAGCTTATATGGCAATTATCACTAAAAATGAGCTTCTTTTGATACTAATAGGCTTTGTCTTTGTTATGGAAACTGTCTCAGTGATACTACAAGTTGGAAGTTATAAAGCTCGTAAAAAAAGAGTCTTTAAAATGGCTCCAATTCACCACCATTTTGAACTAAAAGGCTGGGCAGAAAACAAGATAATCGTAAGATTTTGGATAATAGCCCTCATCTCAAATCTAATAGCTCTAATAACTCTAAAGATACGATAAAAATGACAATCTTTGGTTACGGTAAAACAACTAAAGCTATCATAGAAAAGTTTGGAGGATGTACAGTTTATGATGATAAATTTTTTGCAGTTACTTATGATAAAAAAGGAAATGAGTTTTTACCACCAGAAATGTTTGAGGCTAAAAAAAGTGATATTGAAGTTACAAGTCCAGGCATCCCACCCAACAACCACCTCATAAAAAAAGCAAAAAATCTAATCAGCGAATATGATCTATTTGCAGACAAAATGCCCTACTCCATCTGGATAAGTGGCACAAACGGCAAAACAACCACAACAAACATGATGCAACATCTATTAAAAAAAAGAGGAAGTGTTGCAGGTGGAAATGTTGGAAATCCTCTAGCAAATCTTGATGAAAAAGCAAATATCTGGATTTTAGAGACAAGCTCATTTACACTTCACTATACAAACAAAGCTGTACCAAACCTCTATGTACTTTTGCCAATTTCACCAGATCACATAAGCTGGCATGGAAGTTTTGAGATTTACGAAAAAACAAAACTAAAACCACTTGACAACATGAGAGAAGGAGAGGCTGTAATACTCCCAAAAAAATATGCATCTTATCCTACAAAGGCATTTAAAATACTTTATGAAGATGCCAATGATTTATCAAAATATTTTGATATAGATATAGATAAAGTAAAATTTAAAGAGCCATTTTTAACAGATGCACTTTTAGCCCTTGGAGTTAATAAAATTCTCTTTGATGAGATAGACTATAAAAAAATAAATAGCTTTGAAATAGGAAGACATAGAGTAGAAGAGTTTAAAGATACAAAAGGCAGGTTATGGATAAACGACTCCAAAGCGACAAATGCAAATGCAACAATAGCCGCTTTAAAAAGTTATAAAGATAAAAAGATAAATCTTATTTTAGGCGGTGATGACAAAGATGCAGATTTAACTCCTCTTTTTGAAGAACTACAATGCTACAAAGTCCAAATTTTTGCTATTGGAAAAAATGCCAACAAACTTGATAAACTCTCACATAAATATAATATCTCATCTCTTGTTTGCAATACTCTTGAAAATGCTGTAAAAGCTATCGATAAAATGGATAAAAAAGATATAAATTTGCTATCTCCAGCTGCCGCTAGTCTCGATCAATTCTCATCATATACTAAAAGAGGAGACGATTTTATAAACTTAGTAAAAAATTTAAGTTGATTTTTAAAAAATTTAACTATAATATCCTTTCTATTTTAAGGCTTGATAGCTCAGTCGGTAGAGCAGGTGACTGAAAATCACCGTGTCGGCGGTTCGATTCCGTCTCAAGCCACCACCTTAAATGAAATCCAGAAAATATTATCCTTCAAAGTGTAAATTATATATTTTAGAATATTCTTAAAGCCTAAAATCTTTTGGCTCTTTTGACTCAAATGAATAACCCATAAGTGAAATCTTAGCAGCATGAAGTAAAACTCTTTTATGTTTGCTTCCGCCATAGAGTTTATCTCCTATTATCGGATGTCCTTCACTTTTTAGATGCACTCTGATTTGATGTGTTCTTCCAGTTTTGATGTTGACTTTGATTTTAGAGCTTTTACCCTCTATCATAAGTGGCTCTATCTCACTTATAGAGTCTCTTCCATCTTTTGAGATTTTAGAGTAGGCTCCGCCATCTTTTTTGATAGTAAGTATAGGCTTATCAATGGTGGCTTTTTCTATGATAGTTCCATCTACCCAAGCTATATACTCTTTTTGAACTTCAAATTTTTTAAAAGCTTCTATCGCCTTTTGTCTAAATGTTTCATCTTTTACAAGTAATAAAATACCACTTGTCTCTTTATCAAGACGATGTAGTAACTTCTGTTTTCTTTTTTTGGCAATCTGCTCACTTGTAACATATGCAGGTTTATCAATTGCTATGATATTTTCATCTTCAAAAATAATCTTAACTCTTGAAATCTCCTCAACGCGAAATCTAGCCTTGACACTTATCTCCGCCCTTGCCATAACAACTTTTTTACCACTACTATAAACCACACCTCTATCTATCAGATCTTTGGCTGAACGGTTGGTGATATTTTCTTGGATTGCTAATAATTTATATGCTTTTTCTGTCATTTTAACTCTCTTATAATAGGTTCTATCTCTGCACTTGCTATAATTTTAGTGCTTTTTAGTTTGCTTATATTAGCTTTTAAATCTTTTACTTTCACAATTTTGATACCATCAACCAAACAAAACAGAGCTTCTTGATTAAAAATATACTCACCACTTATGATTTTACAACCAAAATGAGCACACTCAAGAGGGTTATGCCCACCAATTCCATCGATAAATGAGCCTCCAAGTATAACAATATCACAAAATGCGTAGATATTTATAAGCTCTCCCATCGCATCTACTAAAACAACATCGCTGTCAAAGTTCTCATATTTACTAAATCTATGATAACTAAGAGAAAACTTTTGGCTATAAGTTTTTAAAATCTTATCAACTTCATCAAACCTCTCAGGATGCCTAGGAACAACTATAAGCTTTTGACCCTCTTCAAGCTTAAGATGCTTTAAAATCAACTCTTCTTCACCTTTGTGTGTGCTTGCAAGAGTGATACTCAAAGCCAAAGGTTTTTCAAACACTCTTGTCACCTCTATCTCTTGAAAAGCTTTGATATTTCCATTTACAGTAACATTTTTAGCACCTAGCTCCAAAAGTCGTTTTTTATCTTTTTCGCTTTGAGCAAAAACCATATCGATATTTGCAAAAATCTTTTTATAAAAAAAAGAGAATTTTAGATAGTTTTTATATGAGTTATTAGAGATGCGAGCATTTATGAGATAAGTTTTTATTTTTAACTTTTTTGCGATATAAAAAAGCCCATACCAAAGCTCCGCTTCACTAACAACTAAAGCTTTTTGTTTTGTTATCCAAAAAGGTAAAAACAACTCATATGGCAAATAGCGACTATGTTTTGTTAAGTTTTTAGCCTCTTTAAAACCTGTTTGTGTGATAGTTGAGATATTTTTAATACCATCAAGTCTTGATATAATCGGCTTTAGTGACTTAACCTCTCCAAAAGATGCAACATGAAACCAGATGCCTTCTTTTTCAAATGGTGGATTTTTAAAAAGTGCGAAACGAGCAGGTATTGATTTTTTGTATTTTTGTTTAAATGATAAAAATATCAAAAAGGGTATCGCCAAGATATAAATAATCAAAGCGATAAAAAAGTAAAAAAAGCTCAAGATTTAACTTTTGGCTACTTCCTCTTTCTCCTCTTCTTCTACCTGAGGCTCAAGATATAAAATTCTTCCACAATGAGGACAAGTAGTGATCTCTTCACCTTTTATAACATTTGCATAAGTATGATCGTTTATTCTCATATAGCATCCATAACATGCTTGTTTTTTGACAGGAACTACCGTTGTATTTCCAGCCCATCTTCTAATCTTCTCATAAAAAACTATGATATTTTGACTCATATCAGCCATAAGTTTTTGCTTATCTGCATAAACATTCATCCGCTCTTTTTCAAGCTCTTGCAACTCTTTGTCTGTATCTTTTTGTAAAGAGTTTATATCTCCTTGCATCTTTTGTATCTTATCTTGACAAGTTTCGATATCTAACTCTTTTTGTTCACCAACTTTATCAAATCTCTCTATCTCTTCATTTGCAAAATCAATCTGCTCTTTTGCAATCTCCTCTTCAAGTTGTAGTGCTTTCATCTCTTTTTCAGTTTTTACAGATGCACTTTTTGCACTAAAGCTTTTTAATTTTTGAGAAAGTTCCTCTAAATGAAGCTCATTTTTTCTCTTTTTAAGCTCATTTTCTCCAAGCTCTTCTTTGTATGTTTCAATCTTGCTTTCAAGGCTTGAAACTGCATTAAGCTTGGCATCTAAATCAAGTCTTATCTGCAAAACTCTGGGCTCAAATGAGTCTATTTTCTTATCAATATCTACTAATTTTACAAGTTGTTCTAAATATGCGTTCATGTTAAGTACCTAAATGGGTTTTTTGAATTTGCGATTATAGCAGATAAACCATAATTTTGCAACTCTTTTTTTAAAGATGGACCAAAATGAACTTCACTCTCATAATGTCCTATCTCTATTAATGAGATTTTATTCTCTTTTGCTTCTAGTGCTTCATGATACTTTATATCACCTGTGAGTAGACAATCTGTCTTTAAACTAGATAGCATACTAGCTCCTGAACCTGTGCAAATTGATGCAGTTTTTATCTCTTTGTGAGAGCAGACTGTTTTTATGCAAGAGAGACCAAGAGTTTTAGTTACTTTTTTGGAAAACT
Organism: Campylobacterales bacterium; assembly: GCA_027068765.1. GTDB lineage: Bacteria > Campylobacterota > Campylobacteria > Campylobacterales > QNZT01 > SZUA-1433. The sequence goes on along the minus strand of JAMOMC010000100.1, from coordinate 6,597 downwards.
CATCAAAAGAGAGATTTACATCAAAACTACAAAGATACTCATCACATTCATTTACCTTAAAACCTAAAACTTCTTCTAACACATAACGATTTAGATGAGTTTTATCATAATTTGTGTGCATAGCAATTATAGAGATATTTTTCTGTATCGCTTTTTGAATTAAATTTGACGGATAAGAGTTAAAATCCAACTTTTTAAGTCCACGAAATATAATAGGATGATGAACAATTAAAACTGAGTTTTCCAAAATCTCTTCTAAAAGCTCAAAATCTACATCAATTCCAACATAGATATTTTCAAATACTGCATCTAAATTTCCTAAAATCAAACCGCTATTATCCCACTCCTCTTGGAGTTCAAATGGGCTTAATTTATCTAATATTTCAAAAAGTTTTTCTAACCTCATACACCATCAACTCTAAGTAATTTAGTATTTCCAACCATAAGCTCAACCGTCATGCCTATTCTTTTAAAAACGGACTCTTGTCTATACTCTAAATTATGCTTTTTGCATATATCTTTTACTATTGGTTGCATCTTTTGATAAAAACTATGAGGTTTATCAGGAAAGAGATGATGTTCTACTTGATAATTTAAAAAACCGTGAGCAAAATCGATAAGATCTGAGCCAGTGTTGTAGTTTACACTTCCCATGATTTGTCGAAGATAGTACTCTCCTTGAGTTTTATGAGGTGTACTAAATTGATAAATATCCTCAGCAGAATGGTTTGGAACAATCACTAAAAATGACCACAAATTTGCAACTACCTCTGCCAAAATCAAGATAAAAAGTGCTGTCCAAACAGCACCTAATCCAAATGGTAAAAAAAGAAGTGGCAAAAGAACAAACTGAAACAGACCATAAGGTAGATAGTAATCTTTCCATAATATAAGCCCATTTTCTGTAAATGGAGTTATGTCATATGATGTTATAGGCTCTAATTTTTTTTTAGATCTTAGTTTATTTTCTAAAATTCTAAGTGTATTTGGAGCATAATAACTCACTTTCCAAGTAGTTGCAAAGAGATATACTATAGCATATTTTAAAAACATAGGTATTTTTGACTTATGAAGCCATTTTAAATTTTTTTCAACATTATCAGGGTCATCCATTTCACCTAAATGATAATGATGCATGACATTGTGCTCAAATGCCCAAGCATCTGGTCTAATCCAATCTAGCCAATCTATATATCTTCTTTTTCCAGATGCAAAACCTTTTTTTGTATACTTATATGGGATATTTGGAACTTTATCATAAGCCCCATGTAATATAGGATGTGCCACATTTGCCCACCTTCCAACATTTCCAACACCTATAAAAACTGCAGCCAAAATAGCTAAAATCCAAAATATAAATGAAGAGGGATTAAAAACAGTTATAGCGAGTATAAGAGAAAACCCAAAGATAGTAGAACCTCTGCCCCATCTCTCTAACTTCAAAAGATGTTCAAAATCCTCTTTTGTTGCTTCACCTAGTGTCTCTTTGATCGCTTCTATGTCTTTTTGTAATTGTGTTTGATCTACATCTTTATAGTGTGTGTATTGCTGTGGCATTTGGAGGAACTTCCTTATAATAAAATTAATATATTGTACAATATATTATATTTAATATAAATTATTACAAAAAAATATTTTGTTAAATAAAAAATATTAAAGGTCGATATAGTCACATAAGTCACTTTTTTAGGTGAGAAAAATTATTAAGGAGAAAGAAATGAAAAAATCAATTTTACTTGGAGTTGCTACAGCTTGTGCATTAAATGCGACTGTTGTAAGTGAAATTTCAAGTATGGATGATATATCAAAATCTGGATGGGTATTTGTATCATCAGTTTCGCAAGATACTACTAAAATAGTTCAAGAAGTAAAACAAGAAAAAGAGGTTAAACCAGCACCAACCAAAGAGTTCTCAGATGAAGCTAAAAAGTGGCTAAGATTAGCTCCTGTTCCTGCTCCTTCAAACAACAAGGTAACACCCCAGAGAATAGAGCTTGGTAAATTTTTGTATTTTGATACAAGATTATCTATAGATGATACAGTATCTTGTGCAACTTGTCACAATCCTGATATGGGTTGGAGTGATCAGCAGACTAAAGCTGTTGGAGTTGGTGGAGCTGTCGGTCCTAGAAACTCTCCAACTATCATAAACTCAGCATATCAATATCATCAATTTTGGGATGGAAGAGTTAGAACTCTTGAAGATCAAGCATTAGGTCCAATTGAGGCTGATGTTGAGATGAACCTTTCACTAGATGTGTTGATACCTAAGTTAAAAGGTATAGGAGAGTATGTAACACTATTTGAAAAAGCATACCCAGGTGAGGGAATTACAGAAGATACTTTAGCTAGAGCTATCGCTTCATTTGAGAGAACTGTTGTATCAACAGAAGCTCCATTTGATAAGTTTATAAAAGGTGATAAATTAGCTATTAGTACTGTTGCTCAAGAGGGTTTTGAGCTATTTAAAGCAAAAGGGCATTGTACTGATTGTCACGATGGATTTAACTTTTCAGATGGAAGTTTTCATAACTTAGGTTTAGGTGATGGAGATGAGGGAAGAGTAAAAGTTAGACGAGGTGTAACTAAACTTTTTGGAGCTATGAAAACTCCAACTCTTAGAGATGTTACAAAATCTTGGCCATATTTTCACGATGGAAGTGTAAAGACTCTTCACGAAGCTACAGCAATTTGTGGAAACGGTGGAAGATTTGCAGATGCAAAAGGCTTATCTTCTTTTATAGTTGATAGAGGTTTAACACCTAAAGAGATTGATAAAATCGTAGAGTTTATGAAGACATTAGAAGGTGAGCCAATGAAGCTTACAATCCCAACAGTGTTCCCAAAATAAAAAATAAAAACTAGGAGAGAAATATGAAAATTTTAAAAATAGCTATACCACTTTTATTAACAGTTTGTGTTGCAACAGCAGCAGAGTTTGAGGTAGTTCAAAAAGGAAAACTTTTTGAGCCAACAGCTATAGATGCAAAAGTTGGAGATGTTATAAAGTTTAAAAATGCTGATCCATTTGCACACAATGCATTTTCTGAAGATGGAGAAAATGAGTTTGATATAGGAATGCAAGCACCTGGTGAGGATTATACAATCACTCTTAAAGCTGCAGGAACTATAAATGTTGAGTGTGCAATACATCCAAGTATGCAGTTAAAAATCACGGTAAATTAATATGAGAGCTTTAATTTTAACATCTTCACTACTATTTGCTTTATCAGTAAATGCTAATGAGATTAGTGGTGAAAAGATATATAAAAGCTCTTGTTTGTTTTGTCACGGAGAGAGTGGCATGGGTGATGGAATTGCATCTAAAAAGCCTGAAAATTACTTCTATCCAAAAAATCTAAATAAGACTATTTTGAGTGAGGAGCAGATATTTTTAGTTGCAAAACATGGAGCTTACTACTATGGAGCACTTAAGCAAGATATGCCAGCTTGGGGTGTAAGACATAATGACAAAGAGTTAAGAGCGGTTGCAAAGTATGTAAAAGATACTTTTAAAAGAGAAAATATAGAAAAACAAGAGAAGTAGTAAAAACTACTTCATTTGACATTATACAAGACGATTTTATCATCTTGCATAATGTCAAACAAAAAAAGGAAAAAAATGTTTAACGGTTCAATCAAGAAAAAATTAATGATGTTACCAATTGTTACAATTGGTCTACTTGTCATTATATACTTAACCTACTCATTTAATATGGGAAAACTTGAAAATAAGATGTATGAGCAAGATTTATCTTCTAAAATAGTAGCTATACTTTTTGAAACAAATAAAAATAGAGAAGATTTTATTTGGCAAGAGAGTATGATAGAGCTTGAGCTACTAAAAGACTCAAATGAAAAAATCGTAAAATTAAGTGATAAATTAATCAAAAATGTTGAAAATGAAAAGCTTAAAAAAGATGCAATTATTATGAAAGATGCTGCTTTGGAATTGACTTTTTTGTTTGATAATTACAAAAAAACAGTAGATGCAAAAGATAAAATTAATAAAAAGATGCAAGAATACTCTACTGAGTCTTTTAAAATGATAAGTACTATTAGTAAACAGCTAAACAAAGAGACTATCACTTTAGCTCAAAATAGCGAGAGTATAAAAGATGTTAGAAACTCTATCGTAGCATACTCTGCCGTTACAAATCTTTTATCACTTATAAAAGATTTACAAGGTATAGATGCAAATCCAAATGCTGTTTTAAAAACCTCAACAAAAGATGCAATTTTAGCAAAGTTTGATGAAGTTGGAGCATACTCGATGTATGTAAAGAGAAAAGCAAAAGCACACAAAGAGGATATTGTAAAATTTTCACAAATTGCAAGTTCACATAAAGCTACTTTTGAAGAGTTTGTAAAAAATGCAACTACACTTCAAAGCATAAGAGACAAAGCTACAAAAGATATAAAAATTATAGCTAGTGTCTCAAATAATTTTTCAAAAAAAGCGAGTGAAAATGTAAAATCAGTACAAACCACACTCTCTTTTGCAATTGCAACGGTACTTTTTCTTGCAGGAGTTATGAGTATTTTGATGACAATAGTATTAAATAGAGCTATACTATCACCTATAAATAAGCTAGCAGTCACAACTGAAGAGTTAAGCACAGGAGAGGCAGATCTTACTAAAAGATTGGAAATAACATCTAAAGATGAAATAGGAAAAGCTAGTAAAAACATAAACTCTTTTATAGGTAGAATTTTATCTACTATCAGTGATGTAAAAGATAGTGGTACAAAAAACATGGCTATATCTTCAGATTTGAGTACAATTGGAAAAGAGTTAGAAGATTCTGCTTTAAAAGAGTCTAATATCTTAAAAGATGTAGCACAAAGTGGAAATAGTATCAAAGATGCTTTAAATGGAAATGCACAAGAGATAAAAAAAGCAAAAACAGAGATTGTGCAGGCAAATGATACACTTTTAACTGCAAAAAATGCAATTGTAAATATAGTAAATGATATACAAGAGACAAGTATGGTAGAGGGTGAATTAGCTGATAAACTAAACTCTCTTTCAAATGATGCAGATCAAGCAAAAGAGGTTTTAACAGTCATTGCAGACATCGCGGATCAAACAAACCTTTTAGCTCTAAATGCTGCTATTGAAGCAGCACGAGCGGGTGAACATGGTAGAGGTTTTGCTGTGGTTGCTGATGAAGTTAGAAAACTTGCAGAGAGAACACAAAAATCTTTAGGTGAGATAGAGACAATTATCTCGCTAATAGTTCAAGGTATAAATGATAGTAGTGATGAGATGAACAAAAATGTAAAAAGAGTTCAAAATCTACAAGATCTTTCAACTGATGTTCAAGATAAGATAACAGATGCATCTTATTCTATGCAAAATGCAACAACAGAGGTAGATAAAAGTGTAACAACAACACTAAAAAGTGCAAAAGAGACAGAATCTATCGTAGCTCAAATATTTGAAGTAACTTCTATCTCAGAGATAAATTTAAAGAATGTGAACAAGATAAGTACAACAACAAATAGCCTCTCTAGTCTGGTTAAAGAGCTAAATAGTAAACTAGCTTCGTTTAAGACATAGTTTATAAATTAGTTTTATAGAGTGTGCTAATATCACACTCTATTTTTTTTAGTTTTTACTCAACTTCCCAATCGCCAAAAAAACATCAAAATCTCTATGTTTGTGTATCGTCTCATTTGTCTCAAGATAGACTATATCTAAACCTGCATTTTTAAAAAATGTACGAATCTTCTCTTTATCAAAACCAAAATGCTCTACATCATCATTCCCTAAACTATGGAAAGTTCCATCTTCACTCTCAAGGTCGCTAATAACTAAATATCCACCATCTTTTAAAGCATCTGTTGCATCTAAAATAAACCTTTGAGGATTTTTAATGTGATGCAGAGTCATCGCTGTTACAATCAAATCAAATTGATTTTTTGTGAATGTATCACTGTTCGCATTGTGTAGATTAGTTGAAATATTTTTTATATTGGCTTTGGTGATTTTTCTATTTAGCTCATCTAGCATCCCTTGTGAATTATCCATAGCGATTATAGAGTTGACTTCTTCAAATAGTTGAAAACAGATAAGTCCTGTACCTGCACCATAATCTAAAATATCTTTATCTTTTATGCTGATTAACTCTTTAATTTTTGTAGTTGTCTTAAGAGCACTTTCTATTCGTTCGGGTTTTAAATCCCACTCTTTGGCTAACTCATCAAATCTATTCATAATGTTTCTCTTTTTGTAGTTATTTTACTATAATATCACAAAACGGAGAAGATACATGAAGAAGATACTATTAATCCTTATCTTAATAATCTCGTTAGATGCAAAAACTTCAACTTTAAAATTTAGCAAAGAGAGCCAAAATGCCATGACCTGGGCAGATGCTTTAGTTTATTGTGAAGAATTATCTAGCCAAAACAGAAGTGATTGGCGACTCCCAAAGATAACTAAATTGGTAACATTTAAAGATGCGCGTTCTAATAGTTCAAAATATTATTGGAGTTCTACTACTTATGCTTATTATAAAAAAACAGCTTGGTTTTCAAGTCCAAGTAAGGATTATCAACACTTTAGTCTTAAGACAAAGAAATATTATGTGA
>JAMOMC010000099.1 GCA_027068765.1 Campylobacterales bacterium | reverse complement strand
ATATAAAATTTTAAATAACTCGTTCTAGTCCCAATTTCTCGGGGTTTAAACACTCCTCTTCTTTAAAGGAGCCGAAATTATACCCCCTTGATGCTTAAAATTTGCTTAAATTATTGGAGGGTTGGCTAAAATATAAATTTTTCTCAAATCTATTTTCTCTATTTAATATTATTATAATATATGTATATAACCTGTTTCTGGTTCAACTCTTATGACTATGCTCTCTCCATCATTAGTTAATAATCTAATATCACAAGGTATAGATAATAAACGAGAAGTTCCATTTCTTGAATAAGGTGATGTTAAGCTATTGATTGCTCCAGTCAATGGTCTACCAATATTATCAAAAGCTATCCTATTACTTACATTATTACAACCACCACTCATGCTAATACCTCTATTTAAACCTCTTCTAACATTTGATATACCATAACTATGTCCTAGATTCATCTCTTTTGTTATTTTTGAGTTTACAGTACCTGACATTATATAGGGAAGTATGTTTGCAGTATAACCGCCTGTCATGTACTGAGATTGTGGATTTAAAATATTTTTTGCAATTTCAGATATATCAGCAACACCTGTAGAGCTACCAGCGTGATCAGAAAAAATTGTATATGCCCACTGATTATCACTTCCTTCGGTATGACCAAATTGAATTTGCCATCTTTTTTTATACCAAAATTGATCATTTGGATCAAATTTATTATCCATCATAGCAAGATGTTGTGTGTATCTTATATGTGAAGCTAACTGATGGGCTGCTTCTGTTAATGTAGATCTTGTAAAATTTGGAGCAAGCAAGGCTGATAAAATACCAATAATTACAATTACAAAAACTAACTCTATTAAAGTAAATGCTTTTTTAATCTGGTAAGATATGAGTATATCCTGTTTCTGGTTCTATTGCAATTTGTCTAATATTATTATCACTATCGTTGGTTCTTAATATAATTATACATCTAGCTGTCATTAGTTCGGATGTATTTGTAGTATTTAAATATTTAAACATCATATTTATTGAATTACCAAGTATTGGTCTTCCAAGATAATCAAAACTAATTGCATCTCTACCTGCACAAGAACCTGCTAATACTAAACTCTCAATTCCATATTCAGTTTGAAGATTTAATTTTGATGAATAATTTACAATATTTACTCCTGGTATCGTTATACCAATTTCTCCGATATCGCCACTTAATAACACTGATTGATTTGCAGGGTCTACAGCTACATCAGTAGATATTAAATTATTAGTTCCATCTCTATTTGAAGCGATTGTGTAAATTGGAAATACAGTAGTTCTAGTAAGAAGTTTAAAACTTATATTCCATCTTTGTCTTTGCCATCCACCTACAATTGGATCAAACTTATTATCCATCATAGCAAGATGTTGAGTATAACGAATATGGGAAACTAGCTGGTGAGTGGCTTCTGTAATTGAAGGTCTATCAAATCTAGGGGCTAAAATAGCTGATAAAACACCTATTATAACAATAACAAAAACAAGTTCTATAAGAGTAAAGCCTCTTTTCATGATAATACACCTTCAACCGATATGGAAACTTCTATATATAATATCGGCTAAAGTTGTAATATCTTTACAATTTATATCTCATCTGCCTCTGGAACATCATAAAGAATGTCGTCCATTGGGTGTCTATACATTGGCATAGCAAGTCTTTTTTCATCAAGCACATGACCGATAAAACCTATACTTCTACCAACAATAAAGAAAGCATTTAAAGTTCCAGATTCGATAAATTCGTTGATTTCATCTTCACCATAATCTAAAGCTCTCCACATATCTACCATCAATATACCAATAGTGCCATCAACATTTAATATAAGATTATCTTTTTTAGATGTTGTGAGTTGCTCTACTGTGAGTGCATAATCAAGCAAAGGCGTACTAGGAAAATGCTCTTTTGCAAAATTTTTAAGTCCCTCAACTCTTAAATCTGGATTTCTTAAAGATTTAATTCTATGTCCAATACCAGGAATTGGCACTCCCTCTTTTTTCATATAACCCAAAAACTCTTTTGGAGATAGATTGTTGTCATCTGCATATTTAAAATACTTAGCAGCACCATCAATCGCCCCACCAAATCTAGGTCCAATTGTTAAAAGACCAGTTACAAGTGACTCAACAACTGATTTTCCTGCTCTTGCGGTTACTTTTGCATTGTGTGCTCCTGAAACGGCAGGTCCGTGATCTGCTACTGTTTTTAAAACTGTTTCAATAAACTCTGTTGCCCACTTTGGATACTGTTTTTTAAACCAAAGAAGTGAAATCACATCACCTATACCTTTGCCAGTATCTGGAGTTGCAACTGAAGAGATAGGAAAACCTGCATAAGTTGCTTCATCACCTCTATCATCTGAAATTGTACAGATGAAGTTTTTAGCTCTTCTTGTCTTTGGAACAAGATTAATTTTTGGCTCTGGAATATCAGTGATAGTTCCTGCTGCTTTTAAATCATTGTAAACTTTATTGATTGTTGCTGGAAGTTCATTAAATGAAGATGGTACATTAATTCCTGCTTCTGCCATTGCTATGTTTTTTGAAGCTGCTGTTTCTGCTTCTGCATTTGCACTAGCACCTGCATGCCCAAACTGTACACCTGAACTAAAATGTTTTGCAATTGTCCCAATACACCAAGCTATAATTGGTTTTTTAATCTGTCCACTTTTTACAGCTTCTATAATTTTATACTCTTCAGTACCACCAACTTCACCTAAAAGTACCATATATTTTACATCTGGATTGCTCTCCATTCTAAGCATGTTGTCGATAAATACTGATCCAACAAATCTATCTCCACCAATCGCCACACCCTCGGCAATACCATCAGCATTGATAGAGATAATATTTGAAAGTTCATTAAAAAGTCCACCTGATCTTGTTACAAGACCGCATGAACCACATCTATGAAGTTTTGAGTTTACGATATTTTCTATCGTACCCCCAACATTAGCAATCTTAAATGCACCAGGAGAGATACCTCCAACTGTTGCAGGCCCTATGATAGTAACTCCTGCATCTCTTGCTTTTTGATTCATTCCTCTTGCTAATCTCTCAGGAATTCCTTCAGCCGTCACCATGATAGATTTAAACTGACCTTCAATTGCGATAGCTTCCATTGTTACATCATAAGCTGTTCTAAATGATGCAAAGTTCAATAAAACATCTGCATTTGGATGAGCTTTTGCTGCATCTGCTGTTGTTTTATAAAGAGGTATCATAACCTCTTCTGGTCCCCAGAAAAACTTATCAAATTTATTTCCACTTGTTGGTGCTACTATACCTGCAACTGATGGAGTCTCTCTTCCTATTGTGTAGTCATAATCCAACATTCTTTGTATTGCACTTTTGTTGTTGTTCCAGAAAATTGCCTGTGTATCTTTTGTAAATAATGCTCCCATGATTATGCCTCCAATGCCATTCTAACTATATCCGTAACATGAGTCTCAGGTCCATAAACTTCTATATAAAGACCCATTTTATCTGCTGCTTCTTTTATATCTTTCAGACCTTTTTCATAATTTGGTCCACCTCGTCTAACATAAATTTTTGTTTTATGCTCTTTTAGTTTATCTTTATAAATTTCAAATGCTTGGATAATACCTGTAAATGTTTTTGCAACATCTGTAAAGTTTGCGATAGCACCACCGATAATTAAAACTTTTCCTCTTGGATCTTCATATCTTGTCATAAGATCAAAGATTGTCTCTGCATAAAATTGTGTTTCACCAGTTGTCGGACCACCTGAATACTCTCCATAATTTGCCAAATCTTCAACACCAGCAAAATCTGCAATAGTATCAGCATAAACTACAGATGCCCCACCACCTGCTACCATTGTCCAGATTCTCCCTTGTGGATTTAAAATAGTAAGTTTTAATGAAGCTCCAGATTTGCTATCTGCTTCTGCTATTGCCTTCTCTTCAGGAGATTGATCTTCCATTCCAAAAGCTGTTGGAAAATCTACATCACCCCATTGATCAACCATCATAAATCCAGCAGTATCATCAAGTCTTGCAACAAGATCTAAGATATGTGCATCTGTATCTATCAATACAATAGGATTAATCTCAAGATATGCAAAATTCATATCTCTATAAAATTTAAAAAATTGTATTGCAAAAGATGTAAAAGCTTCTCTATTTTCAGAAGGAATACCTGAAGGAATTTGTGAACGAATCGACTTCTCCATATCTATATCACTCATAGTTATAGGAATAGTAACTTCAGTCACTTTCTCATCCCAACCATCTTCAACTTCCATACCACCTTCAGCTGACATATAAAGTACATCATCTTCACCAACAGTTGTAGCAGAGATATAATACTCTTGTTCTTGAGTATGCGGAGTAAACGGCTCAACAATAAAATGTGTCAAATTACCTTTTTCACCACTTAAAAGTGTCTTCTCGTGAGACTGTTTTTCATCTAACCACTTTATAGCATCTTCAAGTGTTACATCTCCTGGTTTTTGAGTTTTAAACAAAACTAAATCATTTTTCCCTCGTTTACCAAAAAGCATATCTGGTTTAACCACAAGTGCATCTTGATTTAACCACTCAAAACCATGTTCTTGTGATTTTGCCTTTAATTCATCACTATTTGTGACAAGTACAGATTTAAATGGGTATTTGAACCCATCAAAGTATTCATTCCAGTGTTTAGAGAAAATTGCTTTTCCATCGTATTCGCGTATAGCTCTTTGAGCCATTGTTACTCCTTTAAAATATTTTTGATATTGTAGCAGGTAGATTGTAAGGAAATACTAAAAGTTAGTTATTTTTTTCGAAAAAAATTGAATTTTTGTGAAGATTTGAAACATAAAAGGATTTTATACCCCTTCCAAAGTAACTAATTGTAACACTTTTTAGATTATCTGCTTCTTTTTTATCTGAAATTTTATACTCATCTCCTTCATAAATTCCATAAAATTTTAATCTTTTTTGCATCTTTTCATCAATTTTAACACTATTTATGCCATCTTTTTTTAACTCTTTTGCCAACTCTTTTGCTATGTGATATTTGTATGCTACATGTTTTGAAGGGTTATTCATAAAAAGATATAGGTATTGATTTAAATGTGTAAAGAAAAAAATCAAAATCAATGAACCAAAAATAAATGCAAAATAGAACTTATACCAATGCCTTAACTCTGGTAGCCGTATCCTATAACTTGTTAAAAACATTGACAACATAAGAGGTATAGCAATAACCACAAATGGTGCAAAATCCTCAATCAAAACCATCTTTCTAGTTGAAAGCAAGATAGAGAAAACCAAAGCAACAAAAGAGATATACCAAATAAGCGACTTTGTCTCTTTTATCAAAATCCTATAAAGCACATAAAAAAAGTAGAGAAAAAGAAATGGTGAAAAAATCAAAGCATAAATAGCAAATACATTAAAAAAGTAAACTTTAGCATCATTTGTCAAATCAAAACCATAAACATACAAAGAGACTAAAATAAGCATAAAAGAGAAAATCGTTATAAAAAGCTCTTTTTTAAAGACACCATATACAAAAAGTGCCAGATAAAGAGTCAAAAATGAATCATCAATAAAAATCAAAAAAGGCAACAAAAGTGAGTATAAATTCTCTTTTTTATTTAAAAACAGATATACAAATAGTAAAGTAAAAAAGATAACAACTGCTGCACTATTTACAAGTATAGCCGCACTTGTAACTCCTGGTAACATTATAAACACAAGGAGATTGATAACTCTATCTGTCTGATTTTTTAGATAAAATGCACTTATCTTATACATCAAGACAATACTACCAATATGAAAAAGCATAAAAGGAAGACGAAGAGCAAAATCATTTTGACCAAAAATAAGTGTTGAAAATTTAGCTATATAATGTATAAAACTCTTCTCATCAAAAAAAATTACCGCTTCGTGATAACTAATAGAGATAGTTTTAACACCATAAAGTAAAAAAGCTATATCTACCACTATAATCAGAGGTAGAATTAAACGAATATTCATAGTTTTAAAAAATTGTCTATCATCTGATGACCGTGTTCACTCATAATAGATTCAGGATGAAACTGTATGCCATATATATCATATCCTTTGACCTCTAGTGCCATAATCTCTTTGTCATCTTTGCTGTAAGCTATTGGTATTATAGTACTAGGTAAATTCTTTTGATTTACGACCAAAGAATGGTATCTTGTCGCTCTAAACTCTTTTGGCAAGGTATCAAAAATTTTTGTCCCTTTTACAACTTGCATAATTGAAGTTTTTCCATGCATCATATTTTCAGCTCTAACTATCTTAGCTCCAAAACTCTGTGCAATTGTTTGATGACCTAAACAGATACCTAAAATTGGAATTTTGCCTTTAAAAAAATCAACCACTTCCAAGCTAACTCCTGCTTCATTTGGAGTAGCAGGACCTGGAGATATGATAATCTTTTGCGGATTTAAATCCGCAATCTCTTTTATACTTAAATCATCATTTCTTATAATTTTTAAATTCGCACCAAGCTCTAAGCAGTATTGAACTATGTTGTATGTAAAACTATCGTAATTATCTATCATTAATATCATAAGAGCATTTTACACTCTGTTTTATTAATAACTACCTTTTCGCATAAAAATAATCGCAGCAGTTTTTACCAAAATCATAACATCAAGCTCCATTGACCAATTTCTTACATACCAAACATCTAGACGAACTCTCTCTTCATAAGATATATCATTTCTTCCACTAACTTGCCACAAGCCTGTAATACCTGGTTTTACAGCTTTGAAATAGTCAAAGTATTCATCATACTTTTCAATCTCATCTTCTATAATTGGACGAGGTCCAACAAGTGACATTTTTCCTTGAAAAACATTGTAAATCTGTGGTAATTCATCTAAAGAAGTTCGGCGTAAAAATTTTCCAACTTTTGTTATACGGGGATCATTTTTTAGTTTAAATTCTCTCTCCCATTCTAATTTAAGCTCAGGGTTACTATCAAGCATCTCTTCAAGCATCATATCTGCATCAATTTTCATAGTACGAAATTTATAAATGTTAAATGTTATTCCATCTTTTCCTATTCGTCTTTGTTTATAGATAGGATGCCCATTTGAAGAGATATAGACAATTGCATAAAGTAATAACAATATCGGTAAAAATAAAAAGAAAAGTATAAAAGAGAGTGTTTTATCAAAAATCATTTTTATATTTCGTTCAGTCTTTTGTAGGAGTCTGTTTTTTACATAAAGAGCCATTCCTTTATGGTTTATAGAGTTAAAAAATTCGGAATTTATCAAAGGAAGCTTAGATATTTTTGGCAATACAAAAACACGACTTATATGATGAAGTAGATAATTAACCATCTGAAATGATTTATCCGTTTCACTATTTGCCAAAGAGATGACTACAGCATAATGTTTATAATGATTTACCAAATCTTTAATACGATTTTGGATCTCTTCTTCACTCATACCATCAACTACTATTTTGTTTGCAACATTAAACCCAAAAGAGTTATCTTTAACAAACCAACTATTAATCTCTTCCTCTCCATCTTTATCACAGATAATCAATATATCTTCTCTATATCTATCGTACCTCATAAAATGTCGTTTAAGCATAAATACCCAAATAGGCATCAAAAAATTTAAAATAACAAATATCAAAATAACACTACGGGAATAATAAACAGAACTCTGGGATGCAAAAATAATCAAAGTAATAATAATCAATGCAAAAAAATTAGCCTTTTGTATATACATAAATTCCATAGACATTACCATTCTCTTTGAAATCAAACGATAAAAAAGATAAAAAAGAAGAAAAATTGGAATCATCCATATGTATTTTAACAGATAATGATCACTAGGAACCTCAATAAATGTATATGCGATAAAAAGTGACAATACAAGATTAATCAACAACAAAGAGGTAAAAATAGCTAACTTTAGTATGGTATACTGCACTTTTTGGTCCGTTAAATTTGAAATAATTTACTTAAACGATAATATCAAAAAGTTGTTTAATGCTTTAACCAAATTTAAAAACTTCACATCAAATCATAAGCATTCACTAAATCTACTTCCAACTCATTTAACTCTTTACTTGTATCAAGTTGTAAAATTTTTGCCATAGTAGTTAGATGAAAATCTGCTTTTTTAAGTTGGCTGTTTAATTTTATTGTTGATAAGCTCATATCACTCAATACACTATAAAGAAGATCTAAGTCATTAGCATCTGAGATGATAATAATTTGATTTTCTCCAAGATACCCTATAAATTTACCAAAAGCATGCTTTTCTACAGCTTCTTTTACTATATTGGAAAATTCTATTTCGACAGCTATTGTTTCTGCTTTTCCATGCCATTTTGCTATATTGTCAAAGTTTTTTACACTAACCAATAATACATTTAGCTTATTTGTATATTGTTTTAGTATCTCCATCTCTGCCCATACAAATTTTCTCATAGGCAACTTTGTATGACTCTCAAGATACATAGCATCATAAATAGCTGTAATATCGCTAAATGTAAGTATATAACTATCCTTATCTTCTAGTTTTGTCAAACTTATCTGATACTCATGTGTTTTTTTATCTCTTATAATTCTTACATTTTTTTCATCATCACTTAAACTCTGTAACTGCTTTATAAGTTCACTGTTTGTTGTTGCATTTATGGCATGAGATGACCCAGCAAATAATACTCCAATCTCAGGCATCTCAAGATTTAGTGTTTCTAGTGAATCAAATCCGCCAATTTCTAAGAAAGCTCTATTGACCATATCAACTCTATTTTCTTTAATTGTAACAATTCCAACTTTGATTTCATCAACAATAATTTGTGCATCTTTTGAGAGTAAGTTTATCTTATCTTGATGTTTTATGTTCTCTTTTTCTCTGCTTATCTCTTTAACAATTTTATATAAAATATAAAGAAACTGTTTATTATCAAATGGCTTTAATATAAATCGCATAACATGTAAATTTATAAGTTTCATAAGATATTCACTATCACTATGAGCTGATGTTACCAATATAACCTGCTCATAATTTACCTCTTTTATAGCTTCTATCATCTCTATACCATTCATTTGTGGCATATTTATATCTGTAATTACAACATCAAATTTACGCTTTTTGTATTTTGCAAGTCCGATAGAACCATCTTCTGCCAAAACAACATCAGGGAAAAAACGACCTAAAAAATTTGCAGTTTGTGTGCGAATCAACTCATCATCTTCTACATATAAAACTGAACACTCTGAAGCATATTTTTTTAATTTAACAATATTTATATCCATTTATAACTCTCCTTGATAAGGTATATTTATGGTAAAAGTAGTTGTATCTTCTTTTGAATGCACAAAAAGAGTACCGCCAAGATGATCTTCAACAATCATTTTAGACATATAAAGTCCAAGTCCCGTACCATTTTTCTTATCCTTTGTGCTAAAATATGGATCAAATATCTTAGTAATAATCTCAGGTGAAATACCTCCTGCTCTATCTTTTATAGTGATTGTGATCTCTTTTTCATTACTATTTGTACAGATATAGATAATACGCTCTTGTATATTTTTCTCAATATAAGCGTCCATGGAGTTTTTAACTAGATTTAAGATAATTTGCATAAGATCATTTTTCTTTGTTAAAATTGTTACTAACTCTTTATAATTTCGCTCTATTTTTATATTATGATTTTCCAAAGAGGTACTTATAACAGTACATGACTTATCTACAAGCTCATTTATGTCTACTTTCTCTGATTTTTTATTTGGTTTGAAAAAATTTTTAAAATCATCAATAGTGTGTGACAAATAACTAATTTGTTTATTAACAAGTTCTAAATTCTCTTTGAACCTATTTTCATCTAAATCATGAAGCTCTATATCTAAAAGTAAGTTATTTATAGCCATTCCCATACCAGTCAATGGCTGTCTCCACTGATGAGCAATCATACTAGTCATCTCACCCATAGCAGCAAGACGAGATCTATCCTTTAAAAATGCCTCTTGTTCTTTCTCTTTTGTAATATCTACGATATTGGCAACGATAACAAGATTCTCTTTTGTACCTGTATAATCAATTAAGATTTTAATAGGGAAAATAGTTCCATTTTTATGTTTAGCTTTAACCTCAACACTGCTCTTTATTAAACCAGAAGATTTCTCTGTTTTTATAAAATTTCCTAATGCCTTATCGTGTGAGCTTATAAATTGTTCAGGAATGATACAGTGAAGATTATTTGATATTTGCATCTCTTCCAAAGTATAGCCAAACATTTTTTGGGCAGCTTTATTAAAAGTCAAAACTTTTAACCTGCTATCAATCGCAATAATAGCACTTGCAGATGTATTAAGGACTGTTGTTAGATGGTTTAAAGTTTTTTGATTTTGCAACATGTTTAATTTCTCCCCAATCTTTACATGTCCACATAATCGACTGATATGAAAAAAAATTAAATTTTAAGGTGGACTTATTTTTAGAATCGAATATTTTTATTTATGCCAGTTTTTATGAAGAGATAGAAATACTCTCAGATACTTTGGCAGTTTTTGATGATAAAAACCTAATTTAAAAGCTAAATATTTTGTCATAGAGAAGCAAAATGACTTAGGAATTAAACTCTTATCTATTTTAAATAAATATCTTAACTCTTGCATCGCTTGTTTTACACCAGTTGATTCAGTTTTCATATATTGGTTTACTTCATCTGTTATCCAGCTATTTGTCTTAAAAAACACCCCAATATCAAAATATCTTTTAAAAATATCACTCATATTATAATCATGCGAATGATACACTTTTGCATCGGCTACATATGCAATCTTTTTACCATTTAAAATAACACAAGCAGCAAACTCCATATCTTCGTTCATGATAAGCCCTTCTTCAAAACCTCCAACTTTTTTAAAATAGCTAGCTCTATACATAGCACAAGAATTAGAGTTAAAAAATGTTTTTATACCAAGAGTTGCTAAATCTTTTCTTGATTTTATTTTTGATTTTTCAGGATAGTTTGTATCTCTTGCAAATTTTTCTATGAGATCCGCACTACTATAAGGTATCTGTCTAGCATAACTTACAACTATATCTGTATCTTCAAAAGATTTTAAAAGATTTTCTACTAAATTCTCATCTACAGGCTGTGCATCTTGTGTTAAAAAAAGATAAAAATCAGCCTGATAATTTAAGGCTATATTTCTTGTAGTTGCATGATTGAAATCATCTTGATTTATGGATACAATATCTACACTTAACTTTTGTGCTATTTTAACTGTATCATCAGTTGAGCTAGAATCTATGACTAAAATATCTTGATTTTTTAGTAAATTCAAATGTCTTTCAATAGTTGTTGCTGCATTTAAAGTGGGGATTATGACTTGAATTTTATTCATCTTAACCTTGCATTTACTTCATCTATATCAAACTCAAAAAGTTCAAAATCATCCTCTA
>JAMOMC010000098.1 GCA_027068765.1 Campylobacterales bacterium | reverse complement strand
CTATAGTAAATTTATCTACACTTTCACCTATACTATCCATAAAATCATCATCTAAATCCGTATACCTTCTTGTGCTGGAAACAAACTCAAAAAGGTGACTATTGTTCCACTCAAAAATATTTTGAATAATATAATGAACTCCTCTATATGTTAAATCATCCTCTATTAAAACTCGCCTCCAAATTGGAGGTTTTGCCCCTTTTATACTTATCTTTAACTGATATATATTTGTTGTATTACTCTGTTTTGGAAGAGTAGTATTTATCTCATCTTTTTCTCTTAATGCTATATAACTTTCTAAAAACATATCTTTAGAGTTTTGCCCAAATTCAACGCCCATATGTCCAATTATGCCATCAAAAATAATCCTACCTTTATATGGTAAAAGTAACATAGATAACATAGTATCTCTCTTAGATAAATCATAAACTCTATCATACAAATCATGTAGATGATATAACCTTGCATCTTTTGCATCATAGATAACCACACCAACTTGTGTACTCTCATATATCAAAAAGTTATCGCTATAAAGCCTATGCTTTTTCCACTCTTCTAATAAATCAATATTCTCTTTACTTACTCTACTTGAATTAATAAAATCATCTACTATTCTATCAAAGTTTATCAGTAAAAAATTTCTACTATCTATATAATAGTTATTTTCAAGAGCATGTTGTGTTAAAGTATATTTTCCATCACCATCTTTAAAATATATCTTTTTATGTTTTTTCCCTCTCTTGTAACAAAGTAAATTGTCCGTAAAATTTATCAATCTTGACCATAAAGAGTAAAAAGCATCAACCTCAGCTCTTGTAAGTGAAAAATATGTAGCAATAGGAGTATCTAACACATCAAGTGGATTTATCTTTTGCTCTTGTTTTGTAATTAAACAACATTTTTTATATTTTTTTCCACTCCCACATGGACATGGGTCATTTCGTCCTGCTTTGCTAACTCTTGTCTCTTCTTGAATTGTTCTTGGAGTAAAAAATTTATCATCTTCTACTCTTTGAAGCTCATTTTTTCTAAACTCATTTAGCACAGAAATGATGGATAAAGCTAAAGTAAAATAACCCTCCAATTCTACCTCATCAATCTTCTCTTTTTTCAAAATCAAAGACCCAGTTACAAGCATCGTAATTTGAAGTGCAATTTCACTACTTTGAAAAACCTCACTTACTTGATTTAGAAAATCATCCATAGAATGAAAATCATCAACCATATCTATCTCATAAACTTCAACCATCTTTATCAAAACTTGATCTATCTTAGTATGTAGTATCTTGTAGCTATCTCTCTCTTTACTCTCATCATAAAGAGTTTTAAATACAACACCAAGATCTCTATTAAATTTTTCAAGATCTTTAGCTAGTAAAATTTCATTGACGACATCAACTGAGCTATTGGTAAAAACATTGTATTTTTTCAAAAAAGTATTTACATCATCTATGTTTTTAACTTTATATTCACTTATAATTTTCTGTATATTTTTGGAAAAATTTGTCTCATATGGATTAATCAAATCTATAATTGTGTCAAAAAATATCTCTAAAACACTACTATTAGCATCTATATTTTTTAATGTTTTACTAAACTCTTTTATGTTTTTTTTATTTAGTTTTTCTATTTGCATATTTACTCCAAATTCCATTTTTTAAGTAAAATTATTTTACTAAATTATAGTTGAGGGATTGCAATATTTAGAAAAAGCAGAAGCTGCAGGAGATGGGACTATGATGGAAAGGTGGATTATTAAAACATTTGACAAAACAGATTTTAAAAATAATATTATTTCGCAACAAGTCTATTTATAGTTTTAACTCTCTACTTTACAATCCCAATAACATCCAAAATAGAGCTAACACAATAAGATGCACCTTTTTTATCGCTACAATCTTTGGCTATTAAGATTGTGTTTTTAACTCCTGCATTTAAAGCTGCATCTATATCACTCTTTTTATCACCAATCATCCAAGAGTTTTCCATATCTATATCAAATTTTTCTTTTGCATCTAGTAACATTTTAGGAGCAGGTTTTCTACACTCACATCCACTATCTGGGTCATGATTACAGTGATAGAGTGCATCTATAAAAATATCTCTTTTTTTAAGCTCATTTAATTTCCAAGAGCTTAAATCTCTAAAATCCTCATCTGTATAGTAGCCTCGACCAATACCTGATTGATTTGTAACTATGATAAGTAAAAAACCTAGTTTCTGAAACTCTCGTAAAGTCTCAAAAATTCCCTCGCAAAACTCAAAATCTTCAATCTTATAAACATAAGATTTATCAACATTGATAACCCCATCACGGTCTAAAAAGATAGCTCTACTTTTGCTCAAGTTCAAACTCTAAATCATTTTTTAAAAACTCTAACTCAGCCTCATTTTCAAATTCAGGCTCTTTGTAAGTTATGATATAATCTGCCATCAAAAGATACTTCTGCCCCTCTTTTTCATTATCCAAAGAATTTTTTAAGACTTTTCCATAGTAGTAATTTGCATAAAAATCATAAGGCCATTTTTGTACAATTTTTTCCAATCTTACAGCAGCTTTTCGACTTCTATCTAAATTACCATCACAAATAGCTAACAATATATCTATCTTTGTCTGATTTGCATCTAACTCTAAACTCTTCTCATAAGCATAAAATGCTTCATCAAAAATCCCAATCTCAAAGTATGTATCACCAAGCTCATTCCAAAGCTCTTTATCACTATCTTTTAAAGCAACCTCTTTTAAACGACTAAGTTTTAAAGCTAAATCAAGAACTTTTGAGATATTTTGTTTCTCAACAAATTTAGGATCTAGTGTATAAGCTCTTCGTATCAAATCAAAGCCCTCAGAAACTCTGTTATTTCGAAGATAAACAGATGAGAGTTTTATCATGCACTCAACATTGCTAGGTTCATCTGCTAAAATTTTCTCTAAAAAAGTCTGCTTCTCTTTAGTTTTGCTCTCATTGATAAAGAAGTACTCTTTACACACAGGAAACTCTTTTGCAAAAAGATTTACACCTGAAAAAAACAGAACCAAAATGGCTATTTTTAACCTATTCATTAAAATTAATATTCCTCAAAGCTTAAATGGTAAAAAATTTTTACACCTATTTACTTACTTAGTATTATAATGATAATTGATTAAAATTGTTTATTGCATATATTTAATTTATATAATTTAAGCAAGATGTAAAGAAACTATAAATACCTTTTTAATCAGGTGGTCTATAGTTTTTCTCTCTATGTTTTTTCATAGCCTCTTTTTTTCTACTCTCTAACTTTGCTGCATCCCTAAGATCATCTACCCCATCATTTCGAACACCATCTAAAAACCTCTTCTCATCATCAAATTGTCCAGTTTTAACACCCCATAAAAGCCCAGCAAGCCCAATAAGCCCCAAAAATATAGAGACACCTATCATCATAGCAACAATTCCACTACTCATTAAAACCCCTTTTTATTCTAATCGCATTTGCAACAACCAAAAGTGAACTTATAGACATAAACAGTGCCGCCACAAGCGGAATCACATACCCTGCCATTGCTAATGGTACAGTAAGAAAGTTATAAAAAAGAGACATGGTAAGATTTTGCTTGATGTTTTTGTAGGTTTTACGGCTTAATTTCAAAGCTTCACTTAATGAACTCATCTTATCATTTAAAAGCACAATATCACTAACCTCCACAGATATATCCGCACCACTCCCCATGGCGATAGCGATATCGCTTTTGGAAAGAGCTAAAGCATCATTTATACCATCTCCTGCCATAACAACTATCTTTTTCTCTTTATGGTATCTATCTACAATATCTGCTTTATCTTTTGGATAGAGTGAGTGATAGATCTTTTTTATTCCTACCTCATTTGCAATTTTCTTTGCTACTTTTTCATTGTCTCCTGTAAGCATAGCAACTTCAAATCCCATCTTTTGAAAATATTCAACACTTTTATCAGCTCCCTCTTTCGCTTTATCTACCAACTCATAATGAGCAACCAACTCTCCATCTATTACAAATGCAAAGATTGAGTTATCACTCTTTATGGTAAGCTCAACTCCTCTCTCTTTTAAAAGCCTAAGATTTCCGCCAAATAGTTTTTTACCTCTATATTCAGCTTCAACTCCTCTAGCTTCAATATTTTTAGAATTTTCTAATGAATACTCTCTCTTTTCACCTTCTAAAAATTTCGAAACTCCTTTACTAATAGGATGAGTTGAGCTTTTTACAAGTGAGTATAAAAGAGATTGGTCAAACTCTTTATATATTTTAGAGTGAACCACACTTGGTTTTCCCTCGGTAATTGTTCCTGTTTTATCTAAAAGAAGTACATTGCTTTTTGCCATAGTTTCCAAAAAACTAGCTTCTTTAAAAAGTATTCCTCTTTTAGCACCAACACTAAGCCCTATCAAGGTAGCAACAGGCGTAGCCAAACCTAAAGCACAAGGACAAGCTATCACAATAACTGAAATTGTAATAATCAGAGCTTTTTCAAAACTTCCATCTGCAAAATACCAACCTATAAAAGTAGCCGTTGCCAAAATCAAAACAACAAGTGAAAAATAACCAGATATGACATTTACCAACTTCTCAATTTTTGGTTTTTTTGTAAGAGAGTCTTCTAAAAGTGTAGAGATTGTTGATAACATCGAGGTGCTAAAATCTTTTGTAGCTCTATATCTTATAACTGCATCTAGGTTAATAACTCCACTAAGTATTTCATCTCCAACTCTTTTATAAACAGGTATAGACTCCCCGCTGATGCTTCCCTCATCAACTCCACCCTCACCACTTAACAAAACACCATCAATTACAATCTTCTCACCAGGTTTTACCTCTATTATATCTCCAACTTCTACCTCTTCAATACTTACAATACTCTTCTCATCTCCTCTTACAATCAAAACCTCTGTTGGAATTGAACTTGTTAATGAATCTAGAGTATCTATAGCTTTTTTCTTGCTCAAAACTTCTAAATACTTTCCAACAAATATAAAAGTAATAATCATCACAACAGAATCAAAATAGACTTCTCCCACACCACTTATCATAGAATAAACTGAGTATATATAAGCTAAGCTTGCTCCAAAAGCTATCAAAAAGTCCATATTGATAAAACGATTTTTCAAACCATAGTAGGCACCTTTAAAATAAATCCATCCAGTATAAAACAAGACAGGAGTAGTCAAGATAAACTGAGCCCAAATCAAAACCATTTTCATATCATGTTCTATACCAGTTAACTGCCCAGAATAGTGAGCCACAGCTAAAAGCATCATATTCATAGTAACAAACACACCAACTAAAAGCCGTGAATAGTAATCTTTTCTACTCTTATTTGCCCTCTCTTCACTAGCTTTTGCATCGTAAGGATAAGCTCTATAGCCAATTGAATGTATCTTTTGAATAATATCTGACAACTTAATTTCTAATGGATCCCAGATAACTTTGGCTTTATGATTTGTATAATTTATACTAGCATCTATAACACCTTCCGTTTTATGAAGTACTTTTTCATTTAACCAGACACAAGCACTACAATGAATACCTTCTATAATAAGACTAACTTCATTAAAAGCATCTTTTCTTGTTACATATTTTTTAGAAAATCCCTCAAGGTCAAACTTGCTTAAATCGGCTGTAGTTCTATTTGCCCTATCAAGCTTAACATCTCCAACTCTCTCATAAAAACTCTCCAAGCCTTCACTTTGAAGAAGATAGTAAACACCTTCACAACCTTTACAACAAAAATAGAGTCCTTTATCTTCAATAAGAAGATCTTTTTCAAATTCTAAACGACAATGATTACATGCAATTTTGCCCAAATTAACTACCCTAATATCTATAATTTATGACAATTATAGATAAATTAAACTTTATGACTTGACAAATTTAAATATCTTCACTAAAATGTCACCACTTACTTTTAATCTACACTATAAAAAATAAGAGATTACTACATACATAATTCCCAAAGAGAGAGAAATGGATAAAACACCTAAACCCCGTCAAAACAAAAATGGAAATAACAAATCAAGAACTCATATACCAGTAAAAGGTTACAAGATAGAGGACTTAAGAAAAAAACCACTTGAAGAACTTTTAACACTTGCAGATGAGCTAAAGGTTGAAAACCCCCACCAGCTAAAACGACAAGACTTAATATTTGAAATTTTAAAATCTCAAGTATCACAGGGTGGTTTTATACTTTTTACAGGTATTTTAGAGATTGCAAATGATGGATTTGGTTTTTTAAGATCTATAGATGCAGATTTTTCTAACTCTATATCAGATGCTTATGTTTCAGCTACACAAATTAAAAAGTTTGCTCTTAGAATTGGAGATATTGTCACAGGTCAAGTTAGACCTCCAAAAGATCAAGAGAGATACTATGCACTTTTAAAAATAGAAGCCATAAACTACCTACCAATGGCAGATAGCAGAAACAGACCACTTTTTGAAAACTTAACTCCACTTTACCCAACACAACAGATAAAACTAGAGTATGATGCTATAAAGTTAACTGGACGAGTGCTTGATCTTTTTGCACCAGTTGGAAAAGGGCAAAGAGGGCTTATAGTCGCACCTCCAAGAACTGGTAAAACTGAACTTTTAAAAGAGCTAGCTCACGGAATTACCCATAATCACCCTGAAATCGAACTTTTAGTACTTCTTGTAGATGAAAGACCAGAAGAGGTAACAGATATGCAAAGATCTGTTCAAGGGGATGTTTATAGCTCTACATTTGATTTACCTCCTGCAAATCATGTTAGAGTTGCTGAACTTGTGATTGAGAGAGCTAAAAGAATGGTTGAAATGGGAAAAGATGTTGTGATACTGCTTGATTCTATAACAAGATTAGCAAGAGCTTACAACACAGTAACACCTTCAAGTGGAAAAGTTTTGAGTGGTGGTGTAGATGCAAATGCTCTTCATAAACCAAAACGATTTTTTGGAGCCGCTAGAAATATCGAAAATGGAGGAAGTTTAACTATCATTTCAACAGCACTTATAGAGACAGGAAGTCGCATGGATGAAGTAATCTTTGAAGAGTTTAAAGGTACAGGAAACTCTGAAACAGTTCTAAATAGAAATGTCGCTGATAGAAGAATTTACCCTGCGATGAGCATCTTAAAATCTGGAACAAGAAAAGAGGAGCTTCTTATGAGTCCTGAACTACTTCAAAAAGTATGGGCTCTTCGTTCTGCTATCAGCCAAATGGAAGATATTGAAGCACTGAAATTTTTATATAAGAAAATGCTAAAGACAAAAAATAATGATGAATTTTTGTCCATTATGAATGATGGAGCTTAAAAAGGCAACATCATGAGAGCTGGAGTTTTTGATAGTGGTGTTGGTGGACTCACGGTTGTAAAATCTCTTCTTGAACACTCCTTATTTGATGAAATTATCTATTTTGGAGATACAGCTCGTGTCCCTTATGGCATAAAAGATAAGAACACTATCATCCGCTACTCTCTTGAAGCGGTGGAGTTTTTCAAAAATTTTGATATAGATATCTTGATAGCAGCTTGCAACTCTGTATCTGCCTATGCGATTGATGAGTTAAAAGCAGTTGCACCTTTTAAAGTCTCAGGGGTGATACAACCAGGCGTAAAAGCCTTAACAAACAAAGCAAAAAACTTAGATGCAAAAATCCTAATTTTAGGAACAAAAGCAACAATCAATAGCCAAAAGTACAAAAGATTATTAAACTCTCAAGGCTACTACAACATAAACTCTCTTGCAACTTCTCTTTTTGTTCCTGTTGTTGAAGAGGGATTATTTGAAGGGGATGTATTAAAAAGTGTTATGAATCACTATTTTGATGGCATTGATGAGCCTGATTTTATAATACTTGGATGCACACACTTTCCACTCATCAAAAATGAGATAAGTAAATTTTTTCCAAATGCAACTTTAATTCACTCTGGGGAAGCAGTAGTTTGGTTTTTAAAAAACTCATTTAATATACCCAAATCAAAATCCCAAACCTCTTTAAAACTTTTTGCTTCAGAAAATCCTGATAAGCTCAAAGAGGTCGCAAAAAAGTGGCTTTATAACTCATAAGGCATACTATTTAGACCTATGTAATGGGTGCTGATAATCAGTTTTTTCACAGCCAGAAAGCACAACTGTCAATGCTATAAGTGTTGCTAATGATAATGCTATTTTTTTCATAATTCTCTCCTATTTACTATGTAAATCGGCAAATTTTCCAAACTCTTTACCTTAAATGACTCATCCTAGCATATCCCCAAGCACCAAGTGTTAAAACAATATAAAGTATTGCGATAAAAAGTAGCTGTTCAGGATTGTGTTTGTACTCATAATATAAAATCAAAATAGCTCCCATAAAAAGCCCAATAATTGAAATAATTGTAATCAAAGTTGAAGAGTTTGTCTCTTTTCTTATCTTAAAATTGGCAATTGCCATCAGTAAAGAGATTAGTAAAAAAGTGATACTTCCAAACTCCAATATCAACCTAAGCCCACCTATCGCAACCAACAAAGATGCAATAGCAGCCATCGTCATAATAGCAGTTTTTGGAATATTATTCTTTCTTTGGGCAACAATAGATGGCAAATAACCATCATCTGCAATTCTTGCCATCTGTCTTGAAGAACCAAAAAGAGTACCATTTATAGCACTACTAGTAGCTAAAATTGCTCCAAATATAACAAGGTTTCTACCTAAATCTCCCATAATATCAAAAGCCCCAGAAGCTAGTGCATACTCTCTATTTTTAATTAAATCATCTGTTGAAATTGCCAAAACCGCACTAAGTGCTATGATAAAATAGATTAAAGAGACCAAAATAACAGAGCCATAAATCGCCCTAGGAATATTAAGATCTGGATTTTCCATATCATTAACAGCATTTATAACAAGCTGAAAACCCTCATAAGCTACAAAAGTCACCGAAGCGACAATAAGAATACTCATCAATGGTGTAGCTTGAAAATCTTTTTGAATAATTGTAGAAAAAGTGTTAAAATCTGTTTTGGCAAAATAGATCAATGAAATTGAGATAATAAACAAAATCATAAGTTTTGCATAAACCATGATATCTTCAATCTTTCCCATCCCCTTTACACTCCAAAGATTAATAGATGCAAAAATCCAAATAATCCCTATCGCTACAACTTTTCGCACAACCTCATCATCTGCAAATGAAAATCCACTAATACCATAAGAAGAAAATGTGTAAGCATAAAGTGCAAGTGTACTGATATAACCAAAAATAGTAAACCAACCGATAAAAGAAGCTGCTAAATTAGAAGATGGGTATGTTCGTTTAAAAAAAGCATATGTTGCACCCTCATCTTTATAATAGACTCCAAGCTTAACATAAGAGTAAGCTGCAAACCATGCCATAACACCACCAAGAGCTATCGCAAATGGTGCTAAAACACCCACAAAAGAGACAGAAATTCCTAAAATTGTAAAGATACCACCACCAACCATACCACCAATAGCTATAGCGATAAGTTCTTTTAATCCTAGATTTTTTTTACCTTGCATATGATTCCCTTGCATAGGATATATCTTTTTTTATCTAATATCATTCTTAAATACACCCCTAATGTATGCATTTTAAATCGTATAATTGTCTATTTTAAGACTTCTCTAGAGTTTATAGATTGAATTGGGCGATTGTTTTTACCCATAATGCTACTAAAAATTGCTAACTCTTCTTTTGAAGCTTCTATTGGAGTTTTATGCACAAGCCATCTAACACCTTCACTACAAGGTGGTGTTGTCAAAGAGCCACTGAAGCGATAATACTCTTTATCTTTTGGAAGCATATCTCCTGCATTTATCTTTAGATCTTTTATATCGTTGTTATCTTTTGCTTTTTTTGGAATTTTTGAAACGAGAGTTTTAAAAAATTGATTACTTTTACCTTCTGTAATCATAACAGCTACAACTGCAAGTTCTCCAGCTTCACTTGCATGTACTAAATGAACTTCCATATGATAATTTTTACCATCGATTTGATTTTCACTTGGAGTATGAAAATGAAATTGTTTTAACTCAAAGTTTTTACCATCAATTGTAAGATTGCTTCCTTTATCAAAATTTACTTGTACTGTATGTCCATTGTTGGTAAATTCAGTAGCCAATGCTTTATAATCAAGAACCAAAGGCTCCATCTCAGCTTCTGTTAAGTCTGTAATATTGATTGGAGATTGATGTTTTCCATCTTTACACATTGAATATTTTAAAGCGAGTTCACCCCAAAATTCAGGTCCTTCAGTTCCTCCATAACTCCATTGTTTGGCACCACCAGAAGCTAAAAGAGTTGTTGCTAAAAGCACAGAAATTGATAAAAGTTTTGTCATAATATTTTCCTTAATAATAAATTCTGAAATTATAGTCAGTTTTATCTTAAAGTGAAATATAAAATATTTGTAAAATTTATGTGTTAGTAAAAAGTATCTTGTATCCCATGAGTGCTATAAAAAAGGTTTATAAGCTTTTTTTATCTCAAATAATTCAAAAGACTAAGCGAATTGACTTTTGTAACAGTTTGAAGCATTGCTTGATAGTTTAGTGTAATTTGATTAAGTTTTAAAATCGTCTCTGCCATATCAACCTCAGTAGTTTCCGCTTTTAACTGCTTTACATTAACTTCCATAACTGATACTTTTTGCTCAGTTAATTCAAAAGATTTAGATCTTACCCCTATTTTTGCTTGAGAATTGTTAAAATGGTCACTCATTTGTTCTAGTTTTCCTATAGAATTTTGAATACCTATACTTCTAGGGTCACTTGCATCTGCATCTAGATTTACAACTCCATCTCTTACAGATGCTATGATGTCATCTAACTCATCAAAAAAGTTCATATTTGCTTTTGATGTTGTAAGAGCATTATTTGACATAAATGAGAGTGAAGGTGTTGAAGTTTTTGAAAAATCATTTGCATCTTTATCATATAGTGAAAACCTAATATTGCTAAGATTATCTGATTTGTCATTTATCTCTAAGTTTCCATTTTGATTTATAGATACATCTACAATTTTATTAGCACTCTTTATGGCACTATTAAAATCACTAGCTCCTCCACCTGCTGGTAGTTCTCCTGATAGAGTCATTGAGATTATGTTATTTAACTGACCCATTGTAAATTCACCTGCATCTGTTAAACTCTCATCTGCATTAAATATACTATAAGATGTACCATCAACACTAAAAGTCGAAGTAGCAGAGAGATCAAGTTCTATCTCTCTATCTACCCCATTTATATCTGTTATGCTCATTTGAAAAGTTTTATTTGGCATAGGTGAGATAGAACCCATCATATCACTCAATTTTGTACTATTTGTAGCAAATGCTCCATCTGCGATAAGAGCAACATTACCCTCTAATTTACCACCATTTTTTAGAAAATAGAACTTATCCATCTGCAAAGACTCTTCAATGCTTGCATCTACTTTTTCAAAATTACTTTTAGTAAAACTGATTATTTTATCACCTGTTACACTACTTAAATCTGTCTCACTTGGATCTGCAATACCCTGCACTCCTACCATCTTGAAATCCATCTGACTATATCCACTTTTACCATCAGTTATAGAAATGTTTCCATTATCATTTAACTCCACAACAACATCATTCCCAAAATTATCTTTTATCTTCTCTAAAAGATCTTCTACCTTCGCACCTGCTTGTATCTCTACAACATCTTTAAATGCCTCTCCACTAGAGTTTGTTCCTGATATAAAAAAATGCACAGATTTATCATTTGTACTAATATCATCATTATCTCCAACCATCTCTCTAATGGTGCTATTTGATGTTAGTTTTTCATCTGATATTTGGTTTGTTAATTTAACATTTGTCTGGATACCCTTATTTGTACCTAAGTCATCTCCTAAAAATAGTGATTTACCATCAATGTTGTTCTGAATACTAACGCCATCTCCAACAAGTGTCATTATAGCATCATCATTTCCCCTATACTCACCATTGCTATCAACTGGCTTCACATCTACAGAACTTCCTGAAAAAAGATACTGCCCATTTATTTGAGAGTTTGCCAAGCTTATCATATGTTTTTTTTGCTCTTGCAACTCTGTTGCTATTACTTGGCGATTATCACTATTTAGTGACCCATTTGCTGCACTTATCAATTTTGTTTTAAAATCTCTCAAAGTTTGTGTAAATTCATTTAAAGCACTATCACTTGCATCTGTAAAAGATCTTGCTTGAATACTACGTTCTTTAATACTTGATAACTCATTTTCTTGTGTCTCAAACCTTAAAATATCTACATAAACTGCACTATCTTCATAAGAGTTTTGTATCTTTTGACCAGATGATACTTGAGTGGTCAATTTTTCTAACTCTTTTAACATTTTATTATTGTCACTTTTGAAATTATCAAATAAAAATTGATTTGTAACTCTCATAAAATATCTCCAATATTGGGTTTCTATAAGAATTATCGACAAATTCATAAAAAAATCCACAAAATTGTTATAAAATTATTTGTTTTTAATAAAAAGAGTGTAGTATGTGCCGTTATTTCAAAAAAAGGAAGGTAATTACTATGAAAAAAGCTGATTTAATTCAAGCTATAGCAGAAAAGACAGGTTTATCTAAAAAAGATACAACAGAGACAATTGATGCAGCACTAGAAGTAATAGAAGAAGCATTAGTTAAAAGAGACACAGTTAGTTTTATCGGTTTTGGAACTTTTTCAACATCTCCAAGAGCTGCAAGAACTGCAAGAGTTCCTGGCACTAACAAAGTTGTTGATGTAGCAGCTACAACTGCTGTAAAATTTAAAGTTGGTAAAAAACTTAAAGAAGCAGTAGCAAAAGGGTAATCCCTTTTAAATATTTTGAAGTTTGAGAAAACTCTCAAATTTCAGAACCTGCCGGGGTGGTGAAACTGGTAGACACGTCAGATTCAAAATCTGATGGGCATATGCCCGTGCCGGTTCGAGTCCGGCCCTCGGTACCACTATCTTTTGGTTATTATATACACCACAAAATCTTTAACTTCAATTTTCAATTCTATTCAAGATACTTAATACAACTAATAAGTGTGTAGGCTTTAAAAAGCTTTGAGATTAAAATTTAGCAAACATTTACACTATTTTGCTAAAATATCTTTAATTTAACAACTGGAGAATTTATGAGTGAAAAACTAACCCAAATCAAAAAAGAGATGCAAAAAGTGATTGTAGGTCAAGAGGAGATGATTAACTCACTTCTTATTGGGCTTCTTTGTGAAGGGCATATACTGCTTGAGGGAGTTCCTGGGCTTGCTAAAACTACCACGGTAAATACTCTGGCTAAGGCATTGGGGTTGGAGTTTAAGAGGGTTCAATTTACTCCTGATTTATTGCCAAGTGATATAATCGGTACGGAGATTTATGACCCAAAAAGTAATGAGTTTAAAGTCAAAAGAGGTCCAATATTTACAAATCTTTTATTAGCAGATGAGATAAATAGAGCTCCTGCGAAGGTTCAATCAGCTCTACTTGAAGCGATGCAAGAGAGGCAAGTTACTATAGCAGATGAGACTTTTAAGATACAAAGACCATTTTTAACTCTTGCTACTCAAAATCCAATTGAGCAAGAGGGAGCTTATCAACTTCCAGAAGCTCAACTAGATAGATTTATGCTTAAAATTGTAGTTGGGTATAACACAAAAGAGGAAGAAATTGAGATTGTAACTCGTATTGCAGAGGGTAAATTTGAAGAGATAAACAATGTTGCATCTGCTGAAGATTTAGCAAAGTTACAAAAAGAGGTCAAAAATGTACACATAGATGAAGAGCTTAAAAACTATATAGTAAATCTTATATTTGCAACTCGTGAACCTGAAAACTATGGTCTTGCTCATTATAAAGAGTATATTCAATACGGAGCAAGCCCAAGAGCCTCAATAAATCTCTTTTTAGCATCTAAAGCTTATGCATATTTGAGAGAGAAAGACCATGTTACTCCTGTTGACATAGCTTCAATGTGTAAAGATGTTCTTAGGCATCGTGTTATTATGAGTTATGAGGCTGAAGCTGAGGGAATAACAAGTGATGAGTTTATTGAGAAAGTTTTAGAGGCAGTTCCTTTACCTTGAACAAGTTAAAAAAAATTCTCATAAAGACCAAAAAACAGATTTTTTCTGCCATTTCAGGTAACAATCCTTCAATTTTTGAAGGTGAAGGATTTGATTTTGTGGAGCTTCGTGAGTATACATATGGGGATGATGTTCGAAAAATTGATTGGAATGTAACTGCTAGGAAACAAAAACCCTTTATAAAAATTTTCAAAGAGGAAAGAGAGTTAAACATAGTCATAATCTCACTTCTTGGTGGAAGTGTCCATTTTGGACAAAAAAAATTCAAACAAGAACTCATAGCTGAAAGTGTAGCACTTTTGGCATTTTCTGCTGTTAAAAATGGGGATTTGTTCTCATCATTTATATATACTGATAAAATAGACTCTTTTATTCGCCCTACTAAAAATATTCATGCCGTAAGTAGTGCGGTAAGAGATGTTTTAGAGTTTGACTCACTTGGAAAAAGTGTTGATTTGAAAGATTTTTCTAAAACTATATTTGATAAAATTAAAAAAAAGTCGATTATATTTGTGATTGGAGACTATTTTGAAGAGTTTGATTTTAAACTTTTATCTAAAAAACATGAAGTGGTTGCTCTTCTTACACGAGATAAATTAGAGGAAAATCCACCAGAGTTTGGCTCCATAAGTTTGATAGACCCACAAAATCTTGAGGAGAATATTATGCAAATTGACAAAAACTCCATCCAAAAATATATAAAAACCCTACATCAAAAAGATAGTAATCTGTTTAAACATTTTAGAAAAAATCAAGTAGCTTTTACCAAAATATATACAGATGAAGATCCTTTTGTAAAGATGTCAAAACTCTTTTTAAGAAGATAATAGTGGAAAAATTAAAAGATATTAGAGCGATTGAACCTATTGATGATATAAGTTTATATCTATTTATTATTGCAATTGTTTTTGTCTCTCTTATCATTGGAGCTTTGATTTATATGCTCATAAAAGGGATAAGAAAAAAAAGAAAAAAATCTATAAGAAAAGAGGTTTTACAAAAATTAAAAGATATAGAGTTTGATAACTCAAAAGATGCAGCTTACAAGATAACAAAATATGCAAGATTTTTAGCAGACGATGAAAAAAGCCTCAAGATGCTAGAGCAGCTTCTGCCTCATCTTGAAAAGTATAAATTCTCTAAAAATTCACCAAAATTTGATGATAAAAGTATTTCATATTATAATCTATTTTTAAAGAGTGTTGATGAGTAATATAACTTTTGAATACCCTTATGTTTTTTTACTTTTAGCTATATTTTTACTCTGTGCCTTTTTTTGTAAAGCAAAGAGCGAAGCTATCATCTTTCCTCATCTAGATATATTTATGCAAAGTAGTGAAAGTAAAACCATCTGGATAAAAGTTTTAAAATGGATAGCAATCATATCTGCCATCACGGCCCTAGCCTCTCCTATCAAAAAAGATAAGATGGAAGTTGAAAACAAAGAGGGTTATGCTATAGCTTTGGTACTAGATGCAAGTGGTTCGATGGAGAGAGGGTTTGAGAGGATGTTTGGTAGTATTTCTCAGAGTAAATTTGATATATCTATGGAGATGGCACAAGCTTTTGTAGAGAAAAGAGAAGACGATCAATTAGCTCTTGTTGTATTTGGAGATTTTGCTTATGTTGCAGCTCCTTTAACTTATGATAAAAAGATTATTTGGCAAATCATGGGTGGACTTAGTGCTGGTATTGCTGGACGAAATCAGACTGTTATAAATGATGCTCTTTTTCAAAGTGCCAAACTCTTTAAAAACTCAGAGGCTAAAACAAAAATTGTTATTTTACTAACAGATGGGCAGAGTCGTGGAGACAATGTACCTTTTGATGTAGCCATGAGATTAACACAGCAATATAATATAAAAGTTTATACTATTGGTATAGGAAACAAAGGAGAGTTTAACCAAGAACATTTAGAGATAATTGCAAACAAAAGTGGCGGTAAATTTTTTAGTGCAAACGATAAAGGTGCATTGGCAGAGATATATAATAAAATTGACAAACTTGAAAAAAGCCAGATAAAAAGTCAAAAGTATGTAAAGAAAAGTTACTACTTTGAGTATCCACTCTTTTTAGCTTTTGTTGCACTTTTATTTTTTATCTATCTAAGAAATATTAGGGGACTTATATGATTTTACTAAATCCTAGTTACTTAATTTTTATGATGATACCTGCTATAATTTTATTCTTTTTGATAATAAATCAAAAGAGTAATCTAAACTCAATTTTTGATGAAAACATCATTAAAAAACTAACATTTGACAACGGATCTTTAGGTAAAACTGGAAGAAACTTCATGCTTTTTTCAGCTCTTATTTTGATGATTATAGCTCTTTCTCGTCCTGTCATTCCAAAAGGTGATGTTGTTATAAAAGGAAAAAAGATTGACTTACTTGTAGCTATGGATATCTCAAAATCTATGCAAGCAACAGACATCTACCCAAATCGACTAAAATTTGCAAAGAAAAAACTTTATGAATTCATAGCACTCTTTGCTGAGGCAAATATAGCTGTTATCGCATTTAGTTCACAAGGGTTTTTAGTCTCTCCAATGACTCAAGATAGCACTACTTTAAAATACCTCATAGAAAACCTTTCGCTTCAAAGTTTAAGTACAAATGGAACAAACCTACTCATACCAATCACAAAAGCAAAAAGTTTTCTAAAAGACTCTTCTCAAAAAATACTCATCATATTTACAGATGGTGGAGACAATGAAAAATTTAAAAAAGAGATCCAAATGGCAAAAGATGCAAACATACATATCTATATCTATGCAACTGCAACAAAGAGTGGAGCTAGCATGCAAGAAGATGGAGTATCTATAAAAGATAAACAAGGAAATATCGTCATCTCAAAACTAAATGAAAAGATAAAAACTCTAGCGATAAATAGTGGCGGAGCCTATATAGTTGGAGGTTTAAAAGATGATAGTGTGGCTCTTTTAGTTGAAGATATAAAAAAGAAGTTCAAGATGCAAGACATAAATAGCAAAAAGGTAAAAGATTATAAAGAGTTTTTTTACTATCCTCTTTCATTGTCACTTCTTTTTATGCTATTTGCATTTAGTTCACTTCCTAGAAAAATTAGTTTGAGTATTTTTGCATCTATGTTTTTGGCTCTACCTAATCAAAATCTTGAAGCTTCTGTTTTTGATTTTAAGACAATTGACAAAGCTCATAAAGCTTATGAAGCTGGCAACTACAAAGATGCGATTGATAGTTATGGAAAAGTTGTGGAGTCTAAAAAAAGTGCTGAGAGTTATTATGATTTGGCAAATGCACTTTATAAGGATGGTCAGTATCAAAAAGCATTTGAAACTTATAAAAAAGTTGAAACAGAGGATAAAAACCTAGAGTATAAAAAACTTTTTAACTCAGCAAATAGCAGCTTTGCTTTGAAAAAATATGAAGATGCTCTGAAGTATTATGAAGATGCTAAAAAGATTAAAAGTGAAAAAGATTTAGAGGACAATATAGCATTAACAAAAAAGATGATTAAGAAAAAGAAAGATAAAGATAAAAAAGAAGAAGAAAAAGATAAAAAGAAAAAAGAAGAAAAAGAGAAAGAAGAGAAAGATAAAAAAAACAAAGAAAAAAACAAAGAGGGTGAAAAAAATAGCGAAAAACCTTCCAAAGCAAAAGAGAAGAAAGAGGAAAAAATAAGTGAAAAAGAGGTCAAAAAATGGGAAGAGCAACTAGAAAAATCCAAACCAAAAACGATGCCTATGCAATTTCAAAACCAAGAGATAAAAAAGGATAAAAATGAAAAACCTTGGTAAGATACTAGCAACTATTTTGATATTTAGCACAACACTTTTTGCAATAGATGCAAAACTAAATCCATCAATTATTCATGAGGGTGATCAAGTATCATTAGTGTTAACTTCAAATGGAAAAAATATAAAATTCCCAAGATTAGATGAGATAGAAGGTCATAAAATACAAAGCCAATATATCTCAAGAAATATTACAAGTATAAATGGAAAAACAACAAGAACATTAACAAAGGAATATGTATTTGTTGCAAAAAAATCATTTGTGATTCCCCCAATAGAAGTAGAAATTGATGGTCAGATGGAAAAAACAAAATCTATAAATGTCGAAGTAAAAAAAGGCTCTCTTGGAGATAATCTTTTTGCTTTAACTATGGAAGTTGACAAAAAAGAGGCATATATCGGAGAGGCTATAAATGTTGAGTTTGTCTTTAAATTTCATAGAGATACAAAGTTAGCTGAAGCTAGTTTTGAAGCTCCAGCTTTTAACAACTTTTGGGCAAAACCTATGCAAAAACAGCCAGCGACTATAGAAGGAGAGTATCAAATACACCGCATAAAATACCTCTTGTTTGCTCAAAAAGAAGGATCCATTGAGATACAACCAGGTCGCATGGATGTTGGAGTTATGCAAAAAAGAACACGAAATATGCTTAGTTTTGAGAGAGTAAAATGGAAAACAATCTACTCAAATTCTATAAAAATAGATGCTAAACCACTTCCAAAAGGAGTAAGCATCTTTGGAAATTTTACATTTTCAGCCGAAGTTGACAAAAACAAAACAAAGACAAATGAGCCTGTAAATCTAACAGTTACGATAAAAGGTGTTGGAAATATCGATGATATAGATGAGTTTAAACTTGATATAAAAGATGCAATTGTTTATGGTGATAAACCTTTAAAAAAGATTTATACAAACAACAAAGAAGAACTTGGAGAGTTTACTCAAAAATTTGCTATCGTCTCTGATAGAAACTTTACAATTGAAGCTTTGGAGTTTACTTTTTTTGATAAAGAGAGTGAAAAAGTTATAAAACTTAAAAGTAAGAGATTTCAAATAGAGGTTGAAGATAGTATCATAAAGACCCAAACAGCCAAACTAGAGAAACAAAAAGAAACTTCAGTAGTTAAAACAGAGATAATTTACGATAGTGCTTCCAAAACCATGTTAACCCTTTTTACATTGGGTGGTTTTCTTCTTGGAGTTTTAACACACTTTTTTCTAACAAGAGAGCAAAAAAAGAGTGAAAAAACAAAAGATGATACACCTTTTGAGAAAAAAATCAAAAAGAGTAAAAATGACAAAGAGCTATTAACCTTGTTATTACCTTACACAGATAGGTCAAAAAAGATGCAAACTATGATAAATAAGCTTGAAGAGAATATTTATGAAGGGAAACACAATACAATAGACAAAACTAATTTAGTAAAAAATATTAAAAAATATCTCGAAAAAGATAGAGATATTGAGGATATATTAAAATAGATGAAAAATATTGATAAAGATTTTGAAAACTCTTATGGAAAATCCATCTTATTTTTAGGAAAATTTCACTCAGCTACAAAAGAGGAGCTAGAACTTTTTTTAGATAAATTTGATATAAAATATACAGATATTTTAGATGCAGATGTAGCGATGTCTATTGAAGGTAGCATAATATCACCTTTAGAAGAGCAAATCGCAGATAAAGCATATGCAAAAAAAATACCAAACTATAAATCAAGCCAGTTTGAAAAACTTTATGCCAATCATCTTGACTCTAACTCTATTTTAATGTCTTTAAAACTCTCAAACAATCAAGATAGACTCTCTCGTCTTCTTCAAAATGAGCATCTTGATAATTCACTATTTTTAAAACTTTTTCGTATGTATGACTGGGGTGAAGATGGGCTGTTTGATAGTAGTGAAAATATGGAAATTTGCACTCTTTTTGCAAAACGATTTTACCATAAAAAGCGTTTTGACCCTGCCACTTTTCACTCTCCAATATCTATCTTTGAGATTGCGATAATGAGTGAAGATGCAGATGTTTTAGAGATACTTTTTAGCTTACCTGATTTAAAAATAAAACAGAGTCGTTTTCGCAAAAAAAGACCTATAAATATCAAAGAAGCTCTCGCAACAAACACTTTTTTAAATCAAAATACTATCGATAGACTTGTGAGATTAAATGATGAAGGAGTTGACTATTTTTTAGCACAAAATCCAATCATAAATGAAAATATCGCAAATATACTTCTAAAAAGAGAAAATATCGAGACAAAAAAAGCTCTAAGTTGCAATGAAAATCTCTCAGATGCAATTTTTGAAGCACTACTAGATGAAGATGAGACACTTATAAATCTTCTTTATTGTCAAAAGATAGATTTAAACCGTTTTAAAAAAATCAAAAAGCTACATACAAATATTGCTGCAAATGAAAATCTTAGTGATGAAGTTATTTTACTACTTATCGAAAAAGATGACTTACAAATTCAACAGATGCTTAGTTTAAATGAAACATTAAAACCAGAGTTTTTACAAGAGCTTTATCTTCTTGATAACCCAAAACTTTTCTCTTATCTTGTAAAAAATAGAAACCTTCCATTGGAGATTATAAAATCTCTTTATAAAAAGAAGACAAAAGAGATAGAGATAGCCTTAGCAAAAAATACATCAACCCCTAAAGAGATTTTACAAGAGCTTTATAACAAAGATGAGTTTTTGATAAATGAGTCTTTAGCACTAAATGAGTCGATGAAATTAGAGCATCTGCAACAGCTGCAACTAGACCCTAGACTTATGAACAATCTCAAAGAAAACCAAACATTTACAGACAATATATTATTAAACTTAGGTATTTAAAATGAAATTAACAAACATATACACAGCACTTGAACACTTCACAAAAGCAAATCTTCCAGTTTTTATCTGGGGACCTCCAGGTATTGGAAAATCCGCTGTTGTTAAAAAAATAGCAGATGACCACAATCTAGCTTTTATCGATCTTCGTCTATCTCTGCTTGATCCAACTGACTTAAAAGGTATCCCTTTTTTTGATAAAGAAAACAATGAAGCTGTCTGGGCAGCTCCAAATTTTTTACCAAAAGATAAAAACTCAAAAGGAATTTTGTTTTTAGATGAGATAAACACAGCCGCACCATCAGTCCAAGCTTCTGCTTATCAGCTGGTACTTGATAGAAAAGTTGGAGATTACTCTCTTCCAAAAAACTGGAGCATAGTAGCTGCTGGAAATCGTGAAAACGATAGAGGAGTTACTTATCGTATGCCTCCACCTCTTTCAAATCGTTTTGTACATCTTGAGATGGAGATAGATTTTGAAGATTGGAAACTTTGGGCTTATGAAAATAGCATAGATTCAAGCATAATTGGGTTTTTGAATTTTGATAAAACAAAACTTTTTGATTTTGATGCGAACAAAAATGAAAAAAGTTTTCCAACACCAAGATCTTGGGAGTATGTAGATAAGATTTTAAAATCAAAACTTAGTGAAAAACTCTTACTAGAAACAATTTCAGGAGCAGTTGGAAAACAAAGTGGTGTAGAGTTTATGAGTTTTAGAAAAGTTATGGATAAATTGCCTGATATTGAAAAAATTGCAGATGCTGAGATAAAAGAGCTCGAAGAGGAGGATAACAAAGTGTTATTTGCTTTATGTAGTGGACTTATCAACCATTTAAAAGAGAGCGAAGATAAGAAAAAAATTAACAATATTTTAAATTTTTCTATGCATCTTCCAAATGAATTTTCTGTAATGCTTGTAAAAGATATGCAAAAAAAT
>JAMOMC010000097.1 GCA_027068765.1 Campylobacterales bacterium | reverse complement strand
TAATCGCAATAGTTTTAGGCATAGTATTTGAGAAGCAAAATATAGCTTTTATGGTTGGGCTTGCATTTGCGATAGCAGCGAGTGCAAATTTTCCAGTTCTGTTTTTGTCAATTTATTGGAAAAAACTTACAACTAGAGGTGCAGTTATCGGGGGAACATTGGGGTTGTCGTCAGCTATTTTGTTGGTGATTTTAGGTCCTATTGTTTGGGTTCAGATTTTAGGAAATGAGAGTGCAATTTTTCCATATAAATATCCTGCACTTTTTTCTGTAACTTTAGCTTTTGTCTCTATCTGGTTTTTCTCCATTACAGACAATTCTCAGAGTGCAAAAGATGAGAGAGATGCTTTTGAAGCACAAAATATAAGGGCACAAACTGGAATAGGCGCTGATGGTGCTGTTTCACATTAAATTTTAAATATAGGAGAGTAATTATGAAAGAGATTTTTAAACCAAATGCAGAGTTTGCAAAAAATGCAAATATAAAAAGTATGGATGAGTATCATGCTCTTATGAATAAGGCAAAAGATGATTATGAGGGCTTTTGGGCAGAGTATGCAGATGAAAAGATAGATTGGTTTTCACCATATAATAAAGTTTTAGATGAGAGTAATGCACCTTTTTATAAGTGGTTTGTGGATGGAAAGTTAAATGTTTCAAATCAATGTATAGATAGACATCTAGCAGATAAAGGTGAAAAAGTTGCTATTTTGTTTGAGGGAGATCGTGGTGATGTTGAAAAAATCACTTACAATGAATTAAGCAAAAGGGTAAATAAGTTTGCAAATTTACTAAAAAACAAATTTAATGTAAAAAAAGGTGACAGGGTAGTTTTGTATCTTCCTATGATTCCAGAAGCTGCATATGCTATGTTGGCTTGTGCTAGAATTGGAGCTATTCACTCTATCGTATTTGGTGGTTTTAGTTCAGAAGCACTTAGAGATAGAGCAAAAGATGCAGATGCAAAGCTTATTATCACAGCTGATGGAGCTTATAGAAAAGGAAAACCTTATCTTTTAAAACCAGCGGTTGATAAGGCACTAGAAGGTGATGTGGATTGTGTTGAAGCTGTTTTGGTTATCAAAAGAAATAATGAAGATATAGCTTGGATTGAGGGGAGAGATCATAACTATAATGAACTTGTAAAAGAGGAATCAGAGCTTTGTGATATGGAAGAGATGGATAGTGAAGATACACTATTTTTACTTTATACCTCTGGAAGTACAGGAAAACCAAAAGGGGTACAACACTCAACTGCAGGTTTTATATTGTGGGCTGAGATGACTATGGAGTGGGTTTTTGATGTAAAAGGTGATGATGTTTTTTGGTGTACTGCTGATATTGGATGGATTACTGGACATACATATATAGTTTACGGACCTTTAGCAGCTGGGACTACAACTGTTATGTTTGAGGGTGTTCCAACTTATCCAGATGCAGGACGAGCTTGGAAAATGATACAAGATCATAAAGTAACACAGTTTTACACAGCACCAACTGCCATAAGAGTTCTTCATAAAATGGGTGAAGATGAGCCTAAAAAATATGACTTAACATCTTTAAAGGTTCTTGGAACCGTTGGAGAGCCTATTGATCCTCCTGCTTGGATGTGGTATTATGATGTAGTTGGCAGAGGTAATTGTTCAATTGTTGATACTTGGTGGCAGACTGAAACAGGAGGTCATATGATATCCCCACTTCCAGGGGCTACACCTATAAAACCAGCTTGTGCTACATTTGCACTTCCTGGAATTATGGCAGAGATTATTGATAGCGATGGTACACCAAAAGAGGTAGGAGAGAATGGGCTTTTATGTATTACAAAACCATGGCCTAGTATGATTAGAAATATCTGGGGAGATAGTGAGAGGTTTAAAAAAGC
>JAMOMC010000096.1 GCA_027068765.1 Campylobacterales bacterium | reverse complement strand
TTTTATGCTGATTTGCTTTTTATTATCTTGTAGGTCAAGTGTCTGTTTTGCACTACTTTGTAACATATCCAATCTCTCTTGACTTGGTTTTTCAAAAAAGACATCACTGCTTTCAATAGCCTCTATCAAATCTTTTTCATACTCATCCATAGGCTCAAAAGCTTTTTCATCTAATTTGGTCATCATCTCTCCTCGCTCTATATTTTTTAGTTGCCACTCTACTTGGGTACACAGTTTTTAAAAAAATCTTTGACTCATTACTTACATAAGGAACAACATAACAATACTCATCAATCTCTACTATAAAAACTTGCTGATTTGGATACTTTTCAAAATTGGGATGTTTTGTGTCACTCAATATCTCTTTGTCTGCTATCTTTTGAACAACCATTTCAAAACTTACACCTCTATCTTGCAATAGTATTTTATTTTTCTCTTCGTTCCATTCTATAATCAAGAAATTACCTTGTATATTTGTAGTAATTATATAGGAAATTTAAAATAATGTCAATGGTTGGAGTATTTAGGATTTATAC
The DNA here is from genome assembly GCA_027068765.1 of Campylobacterales bacterium. Taxonomy (GTDB): domain Bacteria; phylum Campylobacterota; class Campylobacteria; order Campylobacterales; family QNZT01; genus SZUA-1433. The sequence continues at coordinate 1,361 of JAMOMC010000096.1, read as the reverse complement.
GGTTATGTGGATTGTCATGTTCATGAGCTTCTTGCTCATGAGATTATTCCAAAACTCACAGCTTTCATAAATAATGTGATGCTAAAGCAACCCTTCCAAAAATTAATCCTTCATAATAAATAATGAACATATTTAAAAATGTAGAGACAAAAATAATAGTTACCAAAAACCAACATAAACATCATGTATTACTATGAAAATTTATCAAAATTTGCTACAATATACCTACAAAATGTAGTAAAAAGGAGTGACAATGCAGACTATGGCTATCAGAGATCTTAAAAACAACCCATCAGACCTGACAAAATATCTTGAAAATGATGAGCTTGTATTTGTAACTAAGCATGGCAAACCAATAGGCATCACAATGCCTCTAAATGAAAATACTTTATCTATAGGCATTAAAAAAGCTGTTGCTTTGGAGCTTTATAAAAGTGGTGCTATCTCTATGGGCAAGATGGCAGAAATACTACAAATCTCCAAATCTGAAGCGATGAAACTTCTAAACGATTTAAAAATCGATTGGATTGAATATACTCAAAAAGAGCTGGATGATGAAGCAAAAATAGTAGAAAAATGGCTAAACAACTAATCATCTCAGATGCAACTGCACTTATAACATTGATAAATATAGAATCATTTTTTCTACTTGAAGAGTTTGCAACAAAAATAATAATTCCAAAAGAGGTTTATGATGAGGTGAGTATTTTTGATGGTTCAAAAAGTTTTTTAGATAAAAAAATCAAAACAGAAACTATTATAGTACAAAAAGTAAACAACAAAGATCTCTATAATAAACTAAAAATCAACCTAGATAGTGGAGAATCAGCTGCAATAACACTAGCAATAGAGCTAAAACTGCCTCTAATTATAGATGAAAAAAAAGGTAGAAGCATAGCTAAAAATATGGATATAGAGATAATAGGACTAGTAGGTATCATAAAAGCACTCTATGAAACTAAAAAGATATCAAAAAAAAGAGTTTTACTGCTACTGGAGAAACTAGAGCAATCAAATTTTCGAGTGAGCAAAAAACTACTAGATATGATTTTAAAAAGTTCATAAACTTATTTCAAGACATAAGAGTCTCAAGATTGACAAAGATTTTTAACAAGAATGCTATAGATGCACTAAATAAAATCTAAGATACTCTCTTTTTTGTTTAAGGGCTTGTTGCTTTGGTAGCATTTGTTTAAAAAGCAGCATAAAAGCTACTTCATTCTATAACTCAAAGCTTCCAAAAGATGTTTTTTATCTATATCCTCACTAGCATCTAAATCAGCAATGGTTCTTGCTACTTTTAAACTTTTATTGATACCTCTTTGGCTTAGATCAAACCTTGTGGTTGCTTGGTCTAGTAT
>JAMOMC010000095.1 GCA_027068765.1 Campylobacterales bacterium | reverse complement strand
AAAACATATTTGCTTTTTGTTGGCTAATATAAGATGAGATAGCTTCTATAATTATATCTGTTCTATTGATTGAAAACTGTGCTGTAAAAGTCAATACAAAAATCCAAACAGATAAAGCGGAATTTTATCTCCATATCCTACTTCTATATCATCAGCTGCAATAAAAGAGTTTTTGATATCTTTTATCTGCTTGTATGACTTGTTTTTGCCACCAACTTCAAAAACATACTTTTCATCTACTATAAAATCACCTCGTGTAGTTGTTGAAATATCATCTACCATACAGCTAAAAAACACCTCTCTTAGTGTTCCTACTTCACTATTTTTACAATATGCAAAAAGTAAATTTGTATTGTTTAAGTATAACTTGTCAGGTTTTGAAAACAAAACATCACCTTTGCTTTGTGCTTTTATGGCTCTTATGATATTTGCTTTATGCAGATAATCTATAAATCTATACAAAGATTTATAGTCACTTAGCTCCATTTTTTTCATAAGCTCTTGAAGATTGACTTTAAAAGGCTTTGATATACAGATAAGCTTTGTCAGTTTTTTTAAATTTATGATATTTTTGTACTCTATGGGAAATATAGAAGGTATATCTACTTCTATAACAGTGTTAATCGTCTGAGAAAGTTTGAGAAGATACTCCTCTTCATTTTCAAAGTAAAAAGGATAATAACCGTACTTTAGATACTCACCAAAGTACTCAAATGGTTTTACTTTTTCTGTGATACAAGAAGCTATATCTATATGGTTTTTAAGTATATCTTCCAATGAGTATGATACAAATGACTCATCTGTTTTAAACTCTAAAAACTCTCTAAAAGATAAACCTTTTACATAGTAAACAACAGCTCTTCTACTCAAATCAGCATTTGAATGGTCTAGTTTCAAAGCACTACTGCCACTAAATATAACTCTAATATCTAAAATATCATATATCTTTTTTAGCTCTAATTCAAAATTTCTATATTTGTGTATTTCGTCAATAATCAGTAGCTCGCCACCTGTTTTTTCAAAATAAGAAGCTATCTCAAAAAGAGACTCTATCTCTAAGTTGTCTACACTAAGATAGAGCTTTTTCTCATCCTTGATATCTATCTCTTGAAGATACTGAAGCAAAAATGTAGTCTTCCCAACCCCTCTAGCACCCAAAAGCCCTGTAAGCCTACCTTTGAAGTTTATTGATTTGTGCATATATCTTTTGTAGGGATAGTTTTTAATTTTCCTAAGATACCCTCTTTGATACTCATAGATTAGCTCTAACATCACTTCTTCCTACTATTTTTAGAAATTATACCTTAAAACCTAAAATAAACCTAATTTATTTGGTTTTGAAACCTAAATTTTTATATTTTAATTACTTCCTTCAAACAGCAGGTGCTTGATAAGTTTTATAAGTATATCTTTCTCTTTAGGGTTGCTACTTGCCACTAAAAGAGTAAGAGTTGTAAGTGCATTTTCATTTATCTTCTTCTCTCCACTCTCTTTGTACAAATAGTCACACTTATCTAAAAAGTAGATAAACAAAAAAGATGCACTCCTCTTGTTCCCATCACTAAATGGGTAATCTTTGATGATAAAATACAAAAGATGTGAAGCTTTATCTTCTATGCTAGGATAAAGCTCATCTCCACCAAATGTTTGATATAAATTTCCTACAATCCCAGCCAATTCATCTGCTTTTTCATTTGCAAAAAGCTCTGTTGCTTCACCTTTTTTCATAAGTGAAGATTTAACTTCTTTCAAAACTACCTTTACCTCATCATAGGTAAGCTCATAATCAGAGTTTTTTCCACTAAAATCCTCTATGGAACTTTTATCATAACCCTCTAACAAGCTTAAAGTTTTAGTGTAGGTATGCAGTAGTGTCAAGATCTCTTTCTCTTGCCCTATCTCTTTTGTAGATAAGAAGTTTATAGTCTG
>JAMOMC010000094.1 GCA_027068765.1 Campylobacterales bacterium | reverse complement strand
TCTTGCATAAAATCATCTATCTCACAGAATATTTTTGTTAACATTTTCGGTCATCTTTTTAGTTTTATTTGGTTTGAAATTATAAGATGACTTCTCTTTTATCCTCTTTATCTTGTCGAACTCAGGTAAATAAGTTTGAAGTGTCGCATTTCTACTATTTTAAATCTTGCTTTTGAATTATAATTTGAAGCAGTTACAGAAGACAATTTAAAAGGAGAAATTATGAAAAGTTACATTTCAATGTTTGAAATTCCAGCTACGGATATTTCACGAGCAATCAATTTTTATCAAGCATTATTGGAGATTAAAATTGTAAAAATGGATGTCGAAGGTATGCAAATGGGAATATTGCCTTATGAAGAACAAATGGTAACAGGAGTAATTATTAAGGCAGACGGATATAAGCCGTCAGCGGACGGAGTTACAATGTATTTAAACGCAGGTGAAAATCTCCAATTAGTCCTTGACAGAGTAGAGCATAATGGCGGAAAATTAATAGTGTCAAAAACGGCTCATGCGGACGAAAGTGGGTACTTTGCCATATTCCTTGACTCAGAAGGAAACAAGTTGGCTCTTAACTCACCAAGCTAAAGCTAAAAAAAGTGAATATATAACACACAAAGAAGTGGGGTCAAAGTTTAATTCTTGACTCTTTAGAAAATTAGGGGTTTGACTTTTTAATGCTAAAATAAGTTCAGATATAACAATTACATGGAGAGAAATATATAGCTCCAACGGCTAAATATTTCTTGCAAAAAGAACATGATATCATACCAAATAAGAAAACGATAACTAACAGGCTATATGCTTCTCATGATGGTCGTTATCTTAACAATTACAAATATTTTTTGGTAAAAAAAGAAAAAGTTTCTATTACATTGACTCATCATAATAAAATTCAAAACTCTCTATGCGAGACCACTACTTTTTTAAAAAAGTAGCATAAAAACTTCAAAACAAAGAATCCTTCAATAAAGCCCTATATACTGGGATTTTAGCTATAATACACACTATATTAAAAGGATAAAAGTGCCAATAGAATCTCAGATACTTAACATCATAAATGACAAATTAAAAAATCCAATCTACCAAACCATCCAACTGATTAACATAAAAACCATTCTTGCAAAGAGTAATTTCAGTAAAAAAGATGGTATTGCATTTTGCCTATATGCTGGTCATGAAAAAAAAGATATTCATTTTTATGAAGCAAAGTAATGACAGCTTCAAAAAAGATGTCTACTATAGACTGCTTGCCAACAGTTCTTACAATTGGAGTCTTAGCTCTTTAAAAATACTTTTACTGCTTCATAAAGTACAAAATTCCAAAGCCATAAAAGTCTTTATCATTGATGATACGGTAGAAGATAAAGTAGGCAAAAATGTAGAAGGTTCTTGTGATAGCCTTTACAGCAATAAAGAAAAAAGAAAAGTCAGAGGTATCTATGCTGATTACCTACCTGTGGACAGCTGGTACTCTAAACCTGTATTTATCAAAGAGATGAATACCTTGGGACTCAGAGTGATATCAAGAATGGCAAACAATAATAAGATATGGAACTTTATCGGTAAAGAGAAAACACTTGAGACGATATACAACAAGTTTAAAGAGATAAAAAGTGCGAAGACAGGGAATTATGGCAAGAAAATTAAGTTCACTTACTTCTGTGCTATAGTCGAACACAAAACAGCAGGTAGGCTAAAAATTGTTTTTATTAAGACCAAAGAGAAGCTCATACCTCTTGTATCTACCGACCTTAATATTAGCGATGAAGAGATTATTGAAACATACAAAAGAAGATGGGACATAGAACAAGGATACAAGGAACTCAGAGAACACTTTGGGTTTGGCAAAGAAGAGAATAGAATCTATGAAGCACTTATTGCAAGAATAACACTTTCATTTTTTACCTACAATATTGTCAGCTACATCAACAGAATAAGCAATGAACCAAAAACCATTGGTGGGTTATTTAAGGATCTTGAGT
>JAMOMC010000093.1 GCA_027068765.1 Campylobacterales bacterium | reverse complement strand
ATCATAAGCTAAGCTCTCATCAAATAGAGAGCTTAATCACTATATCCTACAAGTAAATTCACCAAGAGATGAGCTTAGTTTTTTAGCAACATCTTTAAGCTCTCCAGTTACTGAAGATGCCCCAGAGATATTGTCACTATTTTGAGCAGATAGAGATTTTATCTCATCCATAGTTGTAATAAAAGTTTGCATCATCTCTGATGAGCTATGAATAGAAGTTGTCGTTTTCTTAACAATATGAACTGCATTTTTCATCACTTCATTTATCTCACTTACCTCATCTTGAACTTGATTTGATGATTGTGTTAGAGTATTGATATTTTCGACATTTTTATTCATCTCTCCGCTTGTATCCATGATTGCTTGAACTATAACACTTATTGTAGCATTTATTTCACTAAGTGATTTTTGTGTTCTTTCAGCAAGTTGTCTTACTTCATCAGCAACTACAGCAAAACCTCTTCCGTGTTCACCTGCTCTTGCTGCTTCAATCGCAGCATTAAGTGCCAGTAAATTTGTCTGATCTGCGATATCACTTATAACACTAAGTACAGACTTAACTTGTTCTGCATCTACACTTAACTGATTTAATTTTTCGGCTAAAGCAATCTCACTATGTGAGTTGTCATTCATCTGATTTATCATCTCAAGAACTCTATCTTTTGTGTTATCAAGTTTCTCTTGTGCTTGCTGCATATACTCTTTTGTATTATTTGCTTCATCAACTGATGTATTTAAAATAGTTTGTAGTTTATGTGCATTATTGGCAGTTTTTTCTACTATTTTAGCTTCATTTTCAATATTTGTTGTAACTTCTTGAAAAACGGCATCTATCTTATCAGCTGCAACTTGATTTTGTCCAGTTGCTCCTTGTGCTCCCATGATGGCAGAAGATGTGTTTAAAATTAAAGATTTTACAGCTTTTGCAATTGAACCTATTTCATCTTTATTTGAAGTATCTATCTTAGAACATAAGTTTTTCGAAGATGCAATATCTTCAATTTTAGTTTTAAGTTTAGTGATACTACTGTTCATATTTTTAATTAAAAATGATGCAAAAATTATGTTAAATAAGATAGCAACTACCACTAAAATCGAGTGTAAAATTATACTTGAATTGGTTTTAGATTCAAATATCTCAATATTTTGGTCAAGATATTTGGCAATTTCATCATCAATCTCTTTTAAAATATTTATCTTTTTTGTACTCGTATCAAACCAATACTCAGCATCAACTCCAAATCCACCTTCATCTGCTTTAGTTATAGCTATCTCTCTTAGCTTTTGTACCTCTTTGATAGGAGCAGAGTCTACTTTTTCTTGATAAAAAGTATTAATATAAGCAGGTGCAAAACCTTTAAAACTCTCTAAAAATGAAGTTTGAGATGAGATTAAATCTACAAACATATAGTAAGATTTTGGAGTAAAACTATCTTGTGAAAAAACTGTACTTAAAACTGCTCTTTCAACTCCAGCTTTCTCTTTAGCTTCTAAAAATACAAAGTATGATGAGAGTATTTTTGTTATCTTATTTTGCGGAGAATTTTTAGCATTATCACTTAGGATATTAAGCATCTTTCTATTCATGCCTGTATAGTATTTAACAGCATCACTCATCTCGATATTTAATGATGAAATTTTTTCTCTCATCTCATCAAGCTGATCTAAATTAGCTACTAATCTATCAGAGTTTACATTAAGTTCACTTGGAAAGTTACTAAATCTAAAACTATTTATAAATGTTATAAATTCACTTTTTTGCTTATCAGTTAATTCTCTCTGTTGCAAAAGTTTTGTTTTAAACTTTTCTCCATTTGAGCCTATAAATCCAGCACTCATACCTCTCTCTTTTTGAACTTCATGCATCATAAGACTTATCTGCTTACTAAATTGCGTTAACTCCTTGACCTTTATAACATCTTGCTTAGCTTTTAAATCAGTCAAAACAATTGAGCTTCCAAAGAACATAATTAAAGCTGATGGAATTAGCATTAACAGTAGCAATTTATTTTTAATCGTAAGATTTGATAACATCTTTTCTCCCTTTAAATTTTAATTAGACTACTATATCGACAAATATTAAAAAAAATTATACAAATAGAGTTTAAAATGCTACCATGAGTACTTTAAGGAAAAATTTTGGAAAATATTTTAGTAAAATTTGCATCTTTATCTCTTGTTATATATATATCTTTAACCCTTTTTATTTATATAAAACAGAGAGGTTTTATATATTATCCATCTAAAATAGAAGAATTTAAAGAGTTAGAAAAAGTCTATAATATTGATAATTTACAGATAAAAACTCTCTTGCTAAATAGAGACAAAGATAGTGCCGTGCTATACTTTGGTGGCAATGCTGAAGCTGTTGAGTATAACATTCCTAACTTCTCCAAAATTTTAAAAGAGTTTGATATTTACTTTGTAAAATATCGTGGATATGGTGGAAGTCAAGGCAATCCAGTGGAAAAAGATTTGTACAGTGATGCTTTATATATTTTTGATGATTTAAAAAAGAGATATAAAAATGTTTCAATTATTGGAAGAAGTTTAGGAAGCTCTGTTGCGACATATGTCGCTTCAAAAAGAGATATTGAAAAACTAGTTTTAGTTACTCCGTTTGATAGCTTAGAAAATATTGCTAAAGATATTTTCCCTATATTTCCTATCTCTTTTATGTTAAAAGACAAGTTTAATTCTATAGATAGAGTAGACTCAATAAAATGTAAAACACTAATCATAACTGCAATAAATGATAAAATAGTGAAAAAAATATATAGTCTAAATCTTATAAATAAATTCAAAAAACAAAATATCCAAAGTATAACTATAGCAAAAGCAGATCACAATACAATTTCACTGTTTGATTTATACTACAAATCTATCGATAATTTTTTACTACTTTAAAGCCAACGAAAATCTCATTGGCTTCAAATCAACTGTTACTTAACAGGCTTCACAAACTTCAAATAGAGCATAGGAAGTATGAGCAATGTCAACAAAGTAGAACTAACCAAACCATTTACAACCACAATCGCCAATGGTTTTTGTATCTCAGAACCAGGACCAGTTGCAAATAACAATGGTACAAGACCAAGTGCAGCAATTGCAGCTGTCATAAGAACTGGACGAAATCGTTTGATAGTTCCCTCTATAACAGCATCTTTTATAGCATACCCTTGTTTTATGAGATAGTTAAAGTAGTTAACTAAAACAACACCATTTAAAACAGCAATTCCAAGCAGAGCTATAAACCCAACAGATGCAGGAACTGAGAGATACTCACCACTTAAGTACAATCCGATAAATCCACCAATGAGTGCCAAAGGAACATTTACAAGAACTAAAATCGCCTGAGTGATAGATCCAAATGATACAAAAAGCAAAATGAAGATTAAAAATAGAGAAAGAGGTATAATCAACATCAATTTAGATGCAGCTCTCTGCTGGTTTTCAAACTCTCCACCATATGTCAAGTGATACCCCGCTGGAAGTTTTACCTCTTGTGCTATTTTAGCTTGAACTTCTTCAACAAATCCTACTAAATCTCGACCCACTACATTGCTTTGTACTACTGTTTTTCTGTAGCCATTTTCATGCTCTATCTGTATAGGACCTTGACTCTCTTTAAAATTGACTAGATTTTTAAGTGGTACACTTTGACCATTAGGTAGGATATAGTAAAGATTTTCTATAGATTTAAGAGAGTTTTGAAAAGAAGCATCTCCTTTTATGATTAAGTCAACTCTTCTCATCTGCTCTTGAATAACTCCTACTTTTATACCTGAAATAAGAGTTTTTAGATACTCATTTATATCTTTTTCACTCACTCCCAAATACCCCATCTGTTGATGGTTAAAACTTATCTCAAAATACTCCACACCTTCGTTAGCTTTTTTGTAAACATCACTACTCCCTTTTATGCCCTCAAGAATATCTTTAACCTCTACAGCAACTCTCTCTAAAACATCATGGTCACTCCCATAGATATCGATAGCCAAATCTCCACGAACACCAGTTAGCATCTCAGAAACTCTCATCTCTATTGGTTGAGTAAAGACAAACTCTATACCTTTAAACTCTTCCATAGTCTCTCTTATTTGACCAATTAGCCACTCTTTTGAACTCTCTCGCCACTCGTCTTTAGGCTTTAGTCGTAAAAATGTATCTGTATCATTGATACTCATGGGATCTAATCCAAGCTCATCTGTACCAGTTCTAGCGATGATTGCATCTATCTCTGGAATATCTGCTAAGAGTTTTTGTTGAATTTTATTGTTAAGCTCTATACTCTCTTCTAAACTTATAGAGGGCAAAGACTCAATTTGAATTAGTAAATCACCCTCATCCATAGTAGGCATAAAAGTGCTACCAGTTTTATAAGCAAAAAATAGCGAAATAGCAAATAAAAGTGCAACAGATGCAAAAACTATTTTAGTATGCTTAATAGCAAAATACAAAGAGGGTTTAAAAATCTTCAGTAACTGTCTTATCGTCCAAGACTCATTATCTGGTCTAATTTTCAGTATAAATGAGCTTAAAACTGGTATGAGTGTTAACGCTAAAATCAAAGAGCTAAAAAGTGCAAACACTATACTAAGAGCAACAGGCTTAAATAGTTTCCCCTCCAAACCCTCCAAAGTAAGAAGTGGCATAAATACAATGATGATGATAAGAACACCAGTGATTACAGATGGAGCCATTTCTACGGATGCTCGATAGATAATATTTAACTTTGTCCTGCTTTTATGTTTTTCATTGCCCAATTCTGCGGTGATATGCTCCACCATAACAACGGCAGAATCCACCAAAATACCTATAGCTATGGCAAGTCCTCCAAGACTCATAAGATTTGCACTCATTCCAAAATAGTCCATTGCGATAAAACTCATCAAAAGTGCAAATGGCAATATCAAAGCAACACTAAATGCAGATGCAAAACTACCAAGTAGCAAAATCAGCACCAAAACAATCAAAATCACAGCTTCAAAAAGAGATGCTTTAACTGTATCTGTCGCAAGATTTACAAGATTTGATCTATCATAAAAGATATCGATAGTAGTACCTTTTGGTAAAAGCTCTTGTATCTTTTTTAACTCATCTTTTACCTGACTGATAACTTTAGTTGTATTTATCCCTTTAAGTCCTAACACAATTCCTTGTACAGCTTCACCTTTACCATCTTTTGTAGTAAATCCTGCACGAGTGAGATACCCAAAATGTACATTTGCTACATCTGAAATTTTTATAACTTTGCCATCTATTTGAGTAATTGTGCGAGACTTTATATCTTCTATATTTTCTATTCGTCCAACACTTCTTACAAGTATACTCTCAACTCCAACACTCACACGACCAGCACCATCGTTAATGTTATTTTGTTGTAGTGTTTTGAAAAGATCATCTAAAGTTAAATTAAAAGATCTTAGTTTTGTTAAATCTGGTACAACTTCATAAGTTTTTACTTTCCCCCCAAGTGCATTTACCTCTGCAACTCCAGAAATAGAGCGAATTTTAGGAGCTATAACCCAATCTAATAGAGTTCGTTTCTCTGTAAGAGTTAATACATCTGACTCAATTGTAAACATTAAAATATCACTAAGAGGTGTACTAATAGGAGCCAATCCACCCTCTAAATTTTCAGGTAAATCCCCCATAATACCAGCGAGTCTTTCACTCACCTGTTGTCTAGCCCAGTAGATATCTGTACCTTCATCAAAATCTATAGTAATATCACATAAACCATACTTAGTAGTTGATCTCATAACACCACCATTTGGTATGCCAACCATCTCCATCTCTATTGGAATTACAACCCGACTTTCCATCTCATCAGGTGTCATACCACTTGATTTTAAGATGATTTTAACCTGTATAGGTGATATCTCTGGAAATGCATCTATTGGGAGATTGTTATAAGATTTAACTCCAAACCCTAATATCATCAGTGCAATAAGCACAACAAAAAGCCTTTGGGATAAGGCATAAGATATAAGCTTATTCATCTAACATACTTTTGAGTGCAGCAAGTGAGCTTATAGCAATTGGTGTGATAAGAGAGTCATTTGGTGCAAGATAATATACTTTTTCATCCTCAGCCAAAATTTTAACTAAAACACTCTTATATCCATTTTTAGTCTGGACAAATACTATATGATTCTCTCCATCTTTTATAACCGCCTTTTTAGGAGTTGTAATGCTTGGTTTTTGTATAGTAATTTTACCTAAATCTCTAAAACCTGATAAAAGTTTTGCATCTAAAGGAAGAAGAAACCTTACCTTGCGAGTTTGATTTTGACTATTTATGATTGGAGAAAACTGCAATATACCACATAGATAAGATTGATCTTTTATCACAATCTCCACCTCTTTTTCACTCAAAAGAGTCTCTATATCGTCATTTGGTATATCACTCTCTATCCACTTAGCACCATCTTCTTGAATTAACATCAAAGGAGATGTTGCATCTATACTTTTTCCTACTTGTGCATAAAGTTTAGTTATAACCCCTGATACTTTTGCTTTTATGTTTAAACTCTGTTTGATTTTTAAATTGTTAACAATCTCATTAATCAGCTTTGTATCTGCTCCGTAAGCTCTTAAAACTGCTTTTGAAGCAGACAATTTTGCTCTATCATTTTTTAAAATAGCTCTTGCATTAATACACTCTCTTTGTGGAATTATCTCCTCTTTACAGAGTCTATTTTTTTGATTTGCAACTGTGCGAGATTGTCTTAATCTTATTGCATCTAAAATAGCTTCATTTTGTGATTCAATCCAAGTTGTGCTGCTTATATTTACAAGAGGATCTCCTTTTTTGACATTTTGATACGAAGAGACATAAATTTTAGTTACTTGTGCCTCAAATGCTAAAGTAATTGCCTGAAGTAGATTTGGTGGTGTAATAACCTCCATCATATAAGCTCCTTGTGGGAGTGTATCTGATTTTATAGGCATCTGTGTTTTAATCTGCCAATTTGCTATCTGCTGTTTTGTAAGTGTTATCTCATTTGCATTAAGTGCAATAACTGCGACCATTAGTATAAATATATTTTTCATTTTTTTCCCTTTAATTCTGCCACTGTGTAGAGCTCAAACAGTGTTTGGTAGTATCTTTTTTTATAATCATTTAGTGTTAAGTAAAGCCGCCATAGTTTTTCTCTCTCTAGTAGATACAAAACTACTGAACTCTCTCCAAGTTGATAACTTTTTTCAATAAGTGGTGAGAGTTCATTTTCTCCTATTTTAATATTTTCCGAAGCCATAAGTATGAGGTTTTTACTGTTTTGTAATTTTGATTTTAAAGCTTTAAACTTTTGGTTTTTTGCTAACAGTAAACTCTCTTTTTTAAACCTAAGTGCCTTTTGTTTATGTAAAGCACTAACTTTTTTATATTCATTTGCATCTGAAGTAAATGAGAGAGGCAACGAAATGCCAACTCCATACTTTTTCATATCAATTTCATTATCGTAACCTAACGATAAATCTACAGATTCAAAATTTCTATCATATAACTTTGTACTCTTTTTTGCAGCTAATATCTGAGAGTCCAAAGCCTCTTTTGATAAAGTAAATAGAGCTTTTTCACCACTTTGAGTAAACTCCATGGGATGCATATCTTGACAATAGAGTTTAGTCTTAGAGTCATTTACTTCAATTATGCTAAAGAGTGAAGATTTGGAGATGCTCTCATCTGCTTTAAATCCTTGCAATCTCTGTTTTAAATCTGCTTTTTCAATTTTAAGTTGTAAAAACTCTTTTTTAGAGATCTCTTTATACTCATATGCTTTTTGTTTTTTTGCATAAAGTTTTTCAAAATCTCTATATAATTTCTCATAAGTCTCTGTTTTTGTTTTTTCTAAACAGCTTTGATGGTAGAGTAATTTTAACTCATTGTTAAATGCTAAAAGCTCTTTTTTAAGCTCTAATTGGCTTGCAAGATTGTTTAGATTTGAAATCTCTAAATTTTTCTTATTGCCAAAAACAAATGTTTTTTGAGCTCCTATACTATACTCTAACTCACTATCTTCACCCAAAGGCTCTGCTTGTGTAGAGCCTCCTTGTAATACGATAGGACTTCTTGCATACTCTCCTTTTGATTTAGCAATATTTGAGAGCTCTTGCTCTTTAAATGATAAATGCAAAGGATGTGTTTTTTGTAACTTCTCTTCAATATCTACAAGAGATATTGTTGTTGCTTGTAGTGCACTAAAAAGCACAACTACAGATATAAATATATTTTTCATGTAACCTCTTTTTATTTATTTAAATATTAGAAAAAATTGTAAAAAAAAGGTTAAGAGATGGGAGGTCTAAGATGTATATATTTTAAAAGTGAAGAAAAAGCATCGTCAATATCATACGACACCCAAGATTTAGAGTAGTGCTCATACTCTTGCAAAGAAGAGATTTTATCTGTACTCATAAGTGCTTGATGTATCAGCTCATGAAGAACAGTGGCATCACACAAAGCAACTTTATCTATCTTTTTCATATAGATATTTGCTTGTGTATCAGAATCAATATATCCAAGAACAAAATCATGCACAACTATAAATAAAAATGCACTCAAAAGAGCTCTTAATATATACTTTTTTGTTTTCATAGTTGAAATTGTACCTTATAAGATATTATATTTTTCTTAATAATCATTTTCCACTAACCATTTTGGAGATAAGATTTTTCTCATTTGTCATATCAGCTACAACTACTCCACCTATATGAAGAGGAACAAAAAAGACAAAAAACCAAGCTATACTCTCGTGATTATCTTTGATACTTCCTAAAAGCTCTTTTGAAACTCCTACATCTGCACCAAAAGTCAACACTAACCCGCTAATCGACATAAAAATGATAAGAAGATAAAAAACTGCATAGAGTAAAGTAACCCCTATTTTATGAATAGATGTCGTATCTTTATAACTCACACCCTCTTTAAAAAAGATATATATACGAAATATCAGAGAAAACACAAGCAGATACCCAAAGATGATATGCCACTCCCACATAGGAGCACGAATAGCCTTTGCAAGAGCTTTTGCAACCTCAGCTGTAACTTCAATGTTAACCTCTGCCAACTTTTGAACTATAAGCTCAGAGTTTGTTCTCCAAGAGAGAAAAGTTTTTCTAAGAAAAAATGTCCCAAGCAGACCAAAAATCGCCAAAAAATTAAGCCAATGCCAAAGTCTAAGTAATTTTGAATATTTCATAAATTTCCTTGTATAAACCTAAAATATTCTTAATTATACAATATATTTATGAATTTAAAGTGAATTATCAAATTCATAAATATCTATATTATACTCCTTTTTTTGTATTTACAAATAAAAAAATTAACAAATAAAATTAAATAGTGTACTATTACAGTTGTAAACAAAAAAGAAGGGTGTTTTGTGAAACTTGTCTATATATGTAACATCAATTATCGTAAAAAAGCAGCTAATTATTTGGATAAAAATTATGTAGATGTATTTTTAGCTCACTACATTAACTTAAAAGATGCACAAAGAGCTTTGCAAAAGAGATAGCTAGATACAGTCATAAAACAGACAAAGGAAAAAAACCATGCAAAAAACTAGCCAAGAGACCATCAA
>JAMOMC010000092.1 GCA_027068765.1 Campylobacterales bacterium | reverse complement strand
AAAGATTGCTCTTTATGTTTCATTTTGATAAAATATAACTAAAGGAGTCCGCAATGTCAAAATATCTTTTAGCAATTGATGCAGGAACTGGAAGTTGTAGAGCGGTTTTGTTTGATACTTTAGGCAAACAAATATCCGTAGCAAGCAGAGAATGGACACACATCAGCGAAGATGGAGTTGCTGGCTCTATGGGGTTTGATTGTGATGAAAATTGGGAGTTGATTTGTGAGTGTTTAAAAGAGGTTACTTTAGAGAAAGAAGTTAGTGACATTTTAGCAGTTAGTGCTACTAGTATGAGAGAGGGAATTGTTCTTTATGATAAAGAGGGCAAAGAGATTTGGGCAGTTGCAAATGTAGATGCAAGAGCTTTTGAAGAGGTAAAAGAGTTAAAGGCGAAGTTTCCAAAAATTGAAGAGGAGTTTTATGAGCTTAGTGGACAGACTTTTGCACTTGGAGCATTGCCACGGCTTTTATGGGTAAAGAAAAATCGTCCCGAAATTTATGAAAAAATTGACAAAATATCTATGATTAGTGATTGGGTACTAGCAAAATTAAGTGGAGTGATTGTGAGTGATCCTTCAAATGCTGGAACTACAGGGATTTATTCACTTGAAGATAGAGACTGGATGCCAAGTATGGCTCAAAAAGTTGGGATAAAATCAGATATTTTTCCACCTTCAGTTGAGAGTGGAGTAGTAATTGGAACAGTTAGAGATAAAGAGAGTGTTTTAAGTTTAGGTACAAAAGTAGTTATGGGTGGTGGAGATACACAACTTGGAGCTATTGGACTAGGAATAGTAGAAGAGGGAGAAGTTGCGATAATTGGTGGTTCATTTTGGCAACAAGTTATGAATATAAAAGATGCAAAACCACCAAAAAATATGAGCATTAGAATAAACCCTCATGTAATTAAAGATCTGAGTCAAGCTGAGGGAATTACTTTTTTTAGTGGCATGGCTTTGAAATGGTTTGTTGATGTTTTTTGTGAGAGTGAAATAGCTTTTGCTAAAGAGAGAGAAGTTAGTCCTTATGTTATATTAGAAGAGATGGCTAGTGAAGTTCCTGTTGGATCTTATGGAATTTTACCTATTTTTTCAGATGTTATGAAGTATGGTAAATGGTACCATGCGAGTCCCTCTTTTCTAAATCTAGGACTTGATAGCCAAAAGTATAATAAAGCATCTATGTTTCGTGCATTAGAAGAAAATGCTTGTATCGTCTCTGCTGAAAATTTAGAAAATATCACAAAATTTACAGGCATAAAAGTGAAGACTATTATCTTTGCAGGGGGAGCAAGTAAAGGATTTTTATGTCCGCAAATATTAGCGGATGTAACTGGAAAAATGGTAAAAATTCCAAATGTCAAAGAGGCAACAGCTTTAGGGTGTGCGATTGTGGCTGGAGTTGGAGCTGGAGTTTATGAGAATATCAAAGAGGCTTCAAAAGAGCTCGTTACTTGGGATAAATCTTATCTTCCTAGTTTAGAAAATCATAAATTATATAAAGTTATAAGAAGACGATGGAAAAAAGCCTATAAAGCACAATTAAAACTTGTAGATACAGGAGTGACTGAGTCTATGTGGAAAGCTCCTGGTTTATAGGGGCTTGGATTATTATCTTTTACTGATATTTTTTTTATTAGCCCTTCTTGTTGTTTATGGCTTGTGGATTAGTTTTGATTATTTTAGTAGACATAGATTGTATAAAAAGTTAAAATCTACTACTTTTCCAAGAGAGTATGAGAAGATTATCGAAGATATACATCAATACAAAAAACTTACAAATTCATTTAAAAAGAAACTTCATGTATTGATACTATTTTTTATAGAAAAGAAAGAGTTTATTGGTGCAAAGATGGAAATTGATGATGAGGTTAGAGTTACTATCGCTTTTTATGCAAGTTTGATGAAGCTTGGATTTAAGTTAGATGAAAAAGACTTTGTTACTACAATCATTGTCTATCCAAGACATTTTATTGCAGATGAGAGAGTACTTCTTGGGCAGTCGTCTAATGGTACGGTTGTTTTATCGTGGCAGGATATAAAAAATGAGAGAGATGAAAATGTCATCATTCATGAGTTTGCCCATGAGCTTGATTTTCAAGATGGTTTTGCAGATGGTGTTCCTGTTTTGGCTAGGAAAAATTATCGTAGATGGTCAGAGGTTTTCTCTTATGAGTTTAATAACTTGAGAGCTTTTATCGATAAAGAGGGGGAATTTCCAAAAAAATATCAGTTTTTAGGTACTTATGCAGGGACAAATGAGGCAGAGTTTTTTGCTGTTTGTAGTGAGAGGTTTTTTGAGATGCCAAATGAGCTTTTTGAAAATTTCCCAGATGTTTATGAAGAGCTAAAACTTTTTTATAAATTTGATATGCTCAATTTATCATAAAGGGGCAAGATGCTAGTTCATATTTGTTGTGCGGTTGATAGTCACTATTTTTTACAAAAACTTCAAGAGATTTATCCAGATGAAGAGTTGATAGCTTTTTTTTATGATCCAAATATTCATCCATTTAGTGAGTATCAGCTTCGGCTTTTAGATGTAAAAAGAAGCTGTGAGATGCTTGGAGTGGAGCTTATTGAAGGTGAATACGACTATCTTGGTTGGATTGAAGCTGTGAGAGGTTTTGAAAATGAGCCTGAAAAAGGTGCAAGATGTGATATCTGTTTTGATAACCGTCTGCAAACAACAGCAAAAGAGGCTGTAAAACTTGGTCAAAACTGTATCACTACTACACTTTTAACAAGTCCTAAAAAATCTATTGAGCAGTTAAAAACAGTGGGTAAAGCTATAAAAGAGAAGTATGAAGTTCTTTTTTTGGCTCCTGATTTTAGAAAAAATGGTGGCACACAAGAGCAGTTTTTGTTAGCAAAAAAAGATATGCTTTATCATCAAAACTATTGTGGATGCATCTATGCTCTTAGCAAACAAAGAGATAGTCAACAAAGATTGGCAGATGAACTTTTTTTACCAATATCTAAGCAAATTCAACCTTCATCTATAGAGCAGAGGATAGAGCTGTATAAAAAGAGAGTAGATTTAGAAAAAAGAGGTAAAAAATACAAGATAGTAAGGGAGAAATTTTTAAATTATAGACTTTTAAGAGCTTATATTTTTCAAAATTCAAAGGTTGTACCATCATATTTGCTCTCATATTCTACTTTAAAAAAAGAATTTATAAAATTTAAAATAGAGATAGAGATAAAAGATATTTACTTTGCAAATAGAGAAAATATTAAACTTATAAATTTAAGTACATTTAATAAATTATTAAAATCAAATTATAAAAATATTCAAGATATTATAAAAAAACCACCAACTATTGAAGAAGAATTATCTCTTAGAAATACAATAATTGATAATTTATACTCACTTTCTCCTATTGTTGTACTTCAAGATATTGAATTAAATGACAAGTTCAAGCTCTATCTAAATGCCCAAACTTACGATGACACAAGAGAGTCTTTAATAGTTTTTAGTTAAAATGTACCAACTTAAAAACGGAGCTTAAACTCATGATTGATGTTGTTGAGATACAAAAGATAATTCCTCATAGATTTCCATTTTTGCTTATTGATAGAGTGCTAGACTTGGAGAGTGGAAAATCAATATATGCTTATAAAAATGTTTCAATTTCTGAAAA
Source organism: Campylobacterales bacterium (assembly GCA_027068765.1). GTDB lineage: Bacteria > Campylobacterota > Campylobacteria > Campylobacterales > QNZT01 > SZUA-1433. The sequence continues at coordinate 31,565 of JAMOMC010000092.1, read as the reverse complement.
TATTTTTCAAGGTCATTTTCCTGGACACCCTATATATCCTGGTGTTATGATTGTTGAAGGATTGGCACAGGCTGGTGGAATTTTAGCATTTAAAAGCCTTAGTGAAGAGGAGCAAAAAGATACTTCAAATAAAGTAGTCTATTTTATGAGTATCGATAAGTGCAAGTTTAGAGCACCTGTAACTCCTGGTGATAGATTAGATTATAAAATCTCTGTTATAAAACATAGAGGAAATATCTGGGTTTTAAAAGGTGAAGCTTATGTGGATGGTAAACTTGTCACAGAGGCTGAATTAAAAGCTATGATTGTGGATAAATAATGAGCAATATTCATCCAAGTGCAATTGTAGAAAAGGGAGCCCAAATTTGTGAGAGTGCGATTATCGGAGCTTATACTTTTATATCAAAAGGTGCTGATATAAAAAGTGGTGTTAAGATACATCAAGGTGCCCAAATTCATGGGAATACTGAAATAGGCGAAAATACTCAAGTTTTTCAAAATGCAGCTATTGGGGCTATTCCTCAGGATTTGAAATTTCGTGGGGGTGATGTTAGATTGATTATTGGTAAAAACAACACCATAAGAGAGTTTACATTTTTTAATCCTGGAACGGAAGATGACAAAGGAGAAACAACCATAGGAGATAATAATCTCTTTATGGCTTATACTCATGTAGCTCACGATTGTGTCATTGGTAATAACAATATCTTTGCAAACAATGTAGCATTAGCGGGGCATTGTGTTACAGGAGATCATATCGTAATTGGAGGTCATACACCTGTTCATCAGTTTGTTCATATTGGTGATTATGCGATGATTGGTGGAGCTAGTGCAGTTACTCAGGATATTCCGCCTTTTTGTTTGGCTGAGGGTAATCGAGCAGTTGTAAAGAGTTTAAACTTAGTAGGCATTAGAAGAAAGTTTGATAAAGCGGATGTTGAAGCATTAACTAGTGCATATAAAACACTTTTTAGATCTGGTGAGTCACTCAGAGAGGGTGCTAAAAAGTTTATTGAAACAACTGAAAATGAAAAAGTAAAACAACTGTGTGAATTTATATTGACGACAAAAAGAGGAGTACCGTATGAGAGGAGATAGAGATGTCAAAAAAGTGTAGTTTCTGTAAAACTAAAGAGAGTGTTGAAAATAGGCTTTTAGCTGGAGATGATATTTATATATGTGAAAATTGTGTTATTTCAGCATATAAGATATTTTTTGGAGAAGATAGTGAAGAGGCTGAGCAGATTGATTTTGATATGAATCTTTTTACTCCAAAAGAGTTAAAGAGAATTTTGGATGATTTTGTGGTTGGTCAAGATGATGCCAAAAAAGTTTTTGCAGTTGGTGTTTATAATCATTACAAAAGAATTTTTAAACAAAGTACCGTAAAAGATGATACAGAGATTCAAAAGTCAAATATTCTCCTTATAGGACCAACTGGGAGTGGAAAAACTTTGATGGCACAAACTCTTGCTAGGTTTTTGGATATTCCTATCGCTATTACAGATGCAACTAGTTTGACAGAGGCTGGTTATGTTGGCGAAGATGTGGAAAATATCTTAACAAGACTCCTTCAAGTTGCGGACAATGATGTTGAAAAAGCACAAAGAGGAATTGTATTTATAGATGAGATTGATAAGATAGCTAGAATGGGTGAAAATAGATCAATAACTAGAGATGTTTCAGGTGAGGGAGTACAACAAGCTCTTTTAAAAATCATTGAAGGCTCTCAGGTAAATATATCTCCAAAAGGTGGCAGAAAACATCCAAATCAAGAGTTTTCTCAGATAGATACTTCTAATATTTTATTTATCTGTGGCGGTGCATTTGATGGAATGAGTGATATTATCAAAAAAAGATTAGGTTCTAATGTTCTTGGATTTAATCAAGATAAAAGAGGAAAAGATGAAGAGGCTGAGCTTTTGGATTTTGTTGAGCCTGATGATTTGGTATCTTATGGGTTAATTCCTGAACTTATTGGGAGATTACACTCTGTTACCACATTAAAGCAAATTAGCAAAGAGGATATGGTAAAAATTTTAACAGAGCCTAAAAACTCTATCTTAAAACAGTATCAAAAACTTTTTGCAATTGATGATGTAATTTTAAGTTTTGAAGATGAAGCTTTGCTCTCAGTTGCTGAGCTAGCATTAAAGCGAAAAACTGGTGCTAGAGGACTTAGAACTATCATGGAAGAGATTATGATAGATGTTATGTATGAACTTCCAGAACTTGCTGGTTATGAGATTTTGATTACTGAAGGTGTTATCAAAAAAGTATCAAAACCAATTTATATAAAGCCTGAGAAGAAGAGTGCATGATACTCCTAAATAAACTATTTGGCTTGTTCTCTAATGATTTGAGTATAGATTTAGGAACTGCAAATACTATTGTGATTGTCAAAGGAAAAGGAATTGTTATAAATGAACCCTCAGTTGTAGCAGTTCAAATAAGTAGTTCAGGCAAAAAAAAGATTTTAGCAGTCGGCAAAGAAGCTAAAGAGATGGTTGGTAAAACTCCTGAAAATATTGAAGCTATTAGACCACTAAAAGAGGGTGTTATAGCTGATTTTGAAATCACTGAAGAGATGATTAAGTATTTTATAAAAAAGTCACACTCTAGAAACAATTTTATTAGACCAAGGATTATTATCTGTGTCCCTTATGGGCTTACTCAAGTTGAAAGAAAAGCGGTTAAAACTTCAGCTATGAATGCAGGGGCCAGAGATGTTATACTTGTAGAAGAGCCAAAAGCTGCGGCTATTGGAGCGGGGCTTCCTGTGCATGACCCAAAAGGAAATATGGTTGTTGATATTGGTGGTGGTACAACTGAAGTAGGGGTGCTGTCTCTTGGAGGACTTGTAAAGAGTAAGTCTATTAGAGTTGGTGGCGACAAGTTTGATACAGCGATTGTTGAGTATATAAAAAAGAAATTTAATCTCCTCATTGGTGATAGAACAGGTGAAGAGATAAAAATTGAAATTGCTATGGCTGTTGTTCCTGAAAAAGAGATGAAGATGTATGTGAAAGGTCGAGACCATGTTACTGGACTTTTAAAAAGAGTTGAAGTAACTAGCAAAGATATTCGAGATGCAATTAGTGAGCCACTCAAAGATATAGGAGTAGCTGTAAAGCAAGTTTTAGAAGTTGTTCCGCCAGATTTAGCTGGTGATATTGTTGAGAGTGGTATAGTTTTAACAGGTGGAGGTTCACTTATAAGAGGGCTTGATAGCTATCTTAGTAAACTTGTGAAATTGCCTGTGTATATCGCAGAAGAGCCACTTCTTGCTGTTGCAAAAGGGACTGAAAAAATGCTTCAGGAGATAGATCTTTTACAGCAAATTCAAGCAGATGCCTAAAAATAGAGTCTTTCTTGGGCTTATTCTAATCTCAACTATCTTTATATCATTTAATTATCTAGATCCTTTTAAAAATCAAGTCTTAAATGTTTCAAATAGTATAAAACTCTTTTTTATAGAGCAAACTTATCGTATAAGTAACAATATAAAAACGCATTTTAAACAAGAAAATCAAATTGAAGAGCTCCAAAAACAAGTAGAAATCTTAAAGCCACAAGCAGAACTTTCAACTATTTTTGCAACAAAACTAAATCAACTTCTTGATGAATCAAATCTAAGCTCTTTTAATCCAAAACTAAAACTTTCTCGTGTTATCTCATATGAAGAGCTTGATAACCCTTTTAGGTTATGGCTTGATTTGCCAAATTATGATAAAAAAAGTACTTTAGGTCTAATTTACAAAGGAGTTACAGCAGGTGTTGTTTATCCAAAAAACAAGAAAGCTTTGGGGTATATTCAGTTAGATAAAAAAGTTGTTTTTTCAGTTTTGATTGGAGAAGATAGAGTTCTTGGAGTTTTATTTGGAAATGAAAAAAATTTACTTATAAAGTATATACCTTATCATCAAGAGATAAATATCGGTGATGAGGTGATTACAAGTGGTAGTGATAGTCTCTTTTATGAGGGGATAAAAGTAGGAAAAGTAGTTGATGTAACTCTTAAAAATATTTATAAAACTGCTACGATAGAGCCTTACATGAAGGTCAAAAAACCAAACTTTTTTTATGCTGTAGAGTTGGGTGTAAACTAGTATTCGCTATACTAATAATTATTATTTTTAAGGATAAATATGCCAAAAAGAGAAGATATTAAAAACATCTTACTGATAGGATCTGGACCTATCGTAATCGGACAAGCTTGCGAATTTGACTACTCTGGCACACAAGCTGCTAAAACTCTAAAAGAGCTTGGGTATCGAGTTGTTTTGATAAATTCTAACCCTGCAACCATCATGACAGATCCTGAATTTGCCCATCGTACATATATAGAGCCTATCAATGAAGAGATAATTGCAAAAATTATTAAAAAAGAGAATATAGATGCAGTTTTGCCAACTATGGGTGGACAAACTGCACTAAATGTTGCTATGAAGATGCACAAAAAAGGTATGCTTGATGGAGTGGAGTTTTTAGGAGCCAGCCCTGATGCAATTCATAAAGGTGAAGATAGACAAGCATTTAAAGAGGCTATGATAAAAATTGGTATGGATTTACCAAAAAGTAGCTATGCATACACTCTTGATGAAGCTATACTTGCAGTTGAAAAAATAGGCGGCTTTCCTTTAATCATAAGAGCTTCATTTACTCTTGCTGGTGGTGGAAGTGGAGTTGCATACAATATTGATGAGTATAAAGAGTTAGCACAGCTTGGAATTGAAGCTAGCCCTGTTAATGAAATTTTGATTGAAGAGTCTCTTCTTGGTTGGAAAGAGTATGAGATGGAAGTTATTAGAGATTCTGCTGATAACTGTATCATCGTTTGTGCTATAGAAAACTTTGATCCGATGGGAGTTCACACGGGAGATAGTATAACAGTTGCCCCTGCATTAACTCTTACAGACAAAGAGTATCAGCACATGAGAAATGCTTCATTTGCAATTCTTAGAGAGGTTGGTGTTGATACTGGGGGTAGCAATGTTCAGTTTGCATTAAATCCTGAAGATGGAAGAATGACAGTTATCGAGATGAATCCAAGAGTTAGCAGAAGTTCCGCACTTGCCTCAAAAGCTACAGGTTATCCTATAGCAAAAGTTGCTACTTTGTTGGCAGTTGGCTATACTTTGGATGAGATTACAAATGACATCACTGGCACTCCTGCATCTTTTGAGCCTGTTATTGATTATATTGTTACAAAAATACCTCGTTTTACTTTTGAAAAATTCCCAAGTGCTAACTCAACACTCTCAACATCGATGAAGAGTGTTGGAGAGGTTATGAGTATTGGGCGGACTTTTAAAGAGTCTTTACAAAAGGCACTTTGTTCTTTAGAAACAGATTTGATAGGGTTTAATCATCTGGATGTTTCATTGGAATTTATTAAAAAAGAGCTTCGTCGTCCAAACTGCGATAGAATTTTATATATAGCAGAAGCTTTTAGACAAGAACTTAGTGTTGATGAAGTATTTGAGTGTTGCAAAGTTGATAGATGGTTTTTATATCAAATTGAGGAGATTATAGAGTTTGAAAAGAGTGTGGATGTATCTATTTTAAAAGATAAAATTGAGTTAAGAGTTGCAAAAAGTTACGGTTTTTCAGATAAAATGCTAGCAAAATTGATAGACACTAGCGAAGATACAGTCTATAAAGCTAGAAAAAACTTAGGAGTAGAGCTAGAGTACAATGAAGTAGACACTTGTGCTGCTGAATTTAAAGCATTAACTCCTTATCTTTACTCAACAACTCCTATAACCGAAATAAAAAAAGAGATACCAAAAGATAGTTCGAAAAAGGTGATGATTATCGGTGGAGGACCAAACAGAATAGGGCAAGGAATTGAGTTTGATTACTGTTGTGTACATGCTTCATTTGCACTAAGTGATATGGGTATTAAAACTATTATGTATAACTGTAATCCTGAAACGGTTTCTACTGATTATGATACGAGTGATGTTTTGTATTTTGAGCCTATCGATTTTGAGCATGTTAGAAGTGTTATCGAGAGAGAAAACCCTGATGGTGTGATTGTGCATTTTGGAGGGCAAACACCTCTTAAATTATCAAAAGATTTAACTGATATTGGGGCGAAGATAATTGGTACAACAGCTGAAGTAATTGACCTTGCAGAAGATAGAGAGAAGTTTTCAAAATTTATCAAATCAATAGATCTTAAGCAGCCACAAAATGCAACAGCAGTAACAAAAGAGGAAGCTTTAAAAATTGCAAATGAGATAAAGTATCCTGTACTTGTTCGACCTAGTTATGTACTTGGTGGGCGAGCTATGAAGATTGTATATAGCGATGATGAACTTAGTGGGTATATGGATGAAGCTGTAAGTGTAAGTAATGATTCTCCTGTGCTTATTGATAAATTTCTAGATCGTGCCATAGAAGTGGATGTAGATGCCATAAGTGATCAAAGTGATGTTTATGTTGGAGCTATTATGCAACATATTGAAGAGGCTGGTATTCATAGTGGAGATAGTGCTTGTTCTCTTCCTCCTATTTCACTATCTGATGAGATACAAAAAGAGATAGAGAAAAAGACAAAAGATATAGCTCTTGGATTAAATATCAAAGGGCTTTTAAACATCCAATATGCTGTATATCAAGATGAGATTTACATGATAGAGGTAAATCCAAGAGCAAGTCGAACTGTGCCATTTGTGAGTAAAGCTACGGGCATTGCTATGGCAAAAGTTGCAACTAGAGTTATGTATCAAGGAGATTTAAAAGAGGCTCTTAGCTTTTATGATAAATTTGGTGTTGTTTATAGCGAAAATGGAGTTTTTAAGCCTAAAGATTTAGGGCATATCTCAGTAAAAGAGGCGGTTTTTCCATTTAAAAAGTTATCTGGTGCTGATTTGATTTTGGGTCCAGAGATGAAATCTACGGGCGAAGTTATGGGTATTAGTGATAGTTTTGCCCTCTCTTTTGCAAAAAGTCAATTAGCAAGTGATAATACTTTACCAGTAGAGGGAACGGCATTTATCTCATTAGCGGATGCAGATAAAGAGTTTGCACCACAGATAGGAAGACTCTTTGCTAATTTAGGATTTGAGATAATTGCAACTGGTGGAACACACAAAGTGTTAGAAGATGCTGGAATTTTATCTCAAAAAGTACTCAAAATTAGTGAAGGCAGACCAAACATAGAAGATAAAATCAGAAACAACAATGTCCAATTAGTGATAAATACAAGTGCTTCAATTGATACCAAAAATGATGCAAAACAGATAAGACAAAATGTCCTTAGAGTAAATGTGCCTTATTTTACAACTATTGCAGCGGCAAGTGCAGCAGCTGAAGCGATAGCTGTTTTAAAAAGTGGAGATTCAGTACTTACTCCAAAGGCAATTCAAGACTATCTTCAGTGAATGCAAAAAAGCTTTTTTTAGCTCAGAGTGATACCACCGTTGGGTTTTTATCACAAAGTCCTAAAAAGCTTTCAGATGCAAAAAAGAGAGATCCAAATCAACCTTTTTTGATATGTGTCGACTCTTATAAAAAATTAAAAAAACTAACAAGAGTTCCAAAAACTCATAAAAAACTCATAAGAAGAGTAGAGAAAAAAAGCTTTTTGTATCTAAATAAAAGAGCTATAAGAGTTGTAAAAGAGCCACATCATTCTTCGTTTTTAAAAAAGTTTGATTTTTTATACTCAACTTCTGCAAATATAAACAAAAAAAAGTTTGATTTAGATTATGCTAAATCTTCTGCGGAGATAATTGTAGAAGATAGTAGAGCTTTTTATGAGAGTAATTCATCTCAAATCTTTAAGCTTGGAAAAAAAAAGATACACAAGCTTAGATAGCTTTAATCGTAACCATTCAGCAGTAAAAACCACAACTCTAAACATAGATTATTTTTTTCCAATCATTGATGATCCTATCATCGATAAAAGTACATAGCCTATAAAAAAGTAGAGTCCTGCTTCAATTTTCAAAGAGCTATCTATATCTTGTTTGGTTCCAAAAATGACTATTAAAAATGCTACTATAAAAACATCAGCCATTGACCATTTGCCTAATTTATCTATCTTTTTAATGATATTTTTATAAGCTTTGCTCTGTTTTAAAAATCCATAAGTTAAGATAATCATGGTTTTTAAAAACGGGATAACTATACTAAATACAATTATAATAGTTGCTACAAGGTAGTTTTTATCTAAAAATAGTTTTTCTATTGTGGATATTATGGTTTTTGTCTCAAATGAGAGAGTTGTTAAGCCAATAAGAGGAAGAGTTTTATGGACAATTACCATCAAAAGTGGAGATGTTAATCCAAAATATAGGCTTATTAATGAACAAAGAGCTATAAAAAGTATTAAAAAATCTCTATCAATTAGCATAAAAATTATGATAAATAAGATAATTGTGCCAAAAAAATAGTATAGATATATCTCTGCTCTTTTTTGACTATCTTGGGCTTGAAGTTTTAGTTTTTTAATATTTTCTTGCTTTTTTGAGTGATTGTCATAGATGCCTGCTGTTATGTTTTCCAAAAATTTATCAATTTTTGAGTGAAAAAGTTGTTCTGCATTGTGAAGTTTAGATATATCTTTAGTTAAATTTAGATAGTTATTTGTATTTTTTGTAGCATTAATTCCTAAAAATATTAGAAGTGCAAGGGTGAAAATAAGAAGTATAGATTTGATCGAGAAAATACTCGACCAAATAGAAAAGAAGTGACTATCTTTTTGAAAATTGTGGGCTTCTTCTTGCTTTTCTTTTTCCATATTTTTTTCTCTCTACTACTCTTGAATCTCTTGTTAAGAGACCACTTGGTTTTAAGATGCTTCTAAACTCAGAGTTATATTCACATAAAGCTCTAGATATTCCGTGACGAAGTGCATCTGCTTGTGCTGAAAAACCACCACCTAGTGTAGTTGCTATTATATCCATTGAATCAACTTGTTTTGTTAAATCAAGTGGTTGCATAACTCTTTTTTTAATCAAATCAAGACCACCTAGCCATTCATTTAGACTTTGTCCATTGATAGCCATTTTACCGCTTCCAGGAGTTATCCATACTTTTGCGATTGCTCTTTTTCTTTTGCCTGTTGCATAAATTTTTGCCATTAAATAGCCCCTTTTGATTTACTTACTTGTGCAGTGTGTGGATGCTCACTTCCTGCATATACTTTGAGCTTTTTAATCATCTCTTTTCCAAGGTTTGATTTTGGAAGCATACCTCTAGCACCTAATTTGAAAAGTTTAAGAGGATTACTCTCTAATAAATCTCCAAATTTATCACTTTTTACTCCACCAAAATACCCCGTATGTCTATGGTATATTTTTGTATCTAACTTTGTTCCTGTTACCTCAATCTTATCAGCATTGATGATAATGACATAATCACCACAATCAACATTGGGAGTGTAATAAGGTTTGTGTTTTCCTCTAAGAAGTGTTGCAACTTCAGTTAAAAGACGACCGAATTTTTTTCCAGTTGCATCTACAACAACCCAGTCTCTTTGAACTTCACTTGTTTTGATCATTTTTGTTGTTTTCACAAATCTGCCTTTGTAATTTTTAATTGAAGCGAGAGTTTAGGATATTGTTGCTTATGGTTTGCTTAAATTAAGTAATATATAAGTTTATATTTTCAGAAGGGAAACTTCTTGTTTATTGTCACAATATTAGTGGCGTTAAAATTATATAATAACCAGCTCTATCTCATCTTTTCTAATATAACAAAGATAGGCAATGACATCTTTATCTACTATTTTTTGCATAGCATTTTTGTATCCTAAAACCTGTTTTATATGCTCTTTTTGCTGTTTTTGGGAGCTTTTATAGTCGATAATAATAAAATTCTCTTCTAGTTCTATAAAAAGATCAATGATTTTTAACTCACCCTTATAAGAGATTGGTTGCTCTTTTAGAATTTTTCCATCTACTATAAGTTCTAAAAAAGGTTTATATTTTAAAAGCTTAATAACTCGATTTTTAATCTCCATAGGAGTATCAGGCTCTAAAAATATCTCATAACGATTTTTCATAGCCCAATAAGCACTCTCTACATGTTTTAAATCAAAATCTTCAATAATTTCCAACATATAGTGAAGCCCAAGTCCAAAATGTTTGGCTTCTAAGTTTGTATTGTCAATAAATTCTGTTTTTTGTTTTTTCTCTTGAGCTCCAAATGAACTCTCTTGATACTCTAGTCTTTTAATCTCTTTAATCTCTTTTTCTCTTTTTTTAGGTTCTATTTGCCCAACTTCAGATGCATCTAGGTTTAATATTGAAAATGCTGACTTCTCCTCTTTTTGGCAGATTGTAAGTGACTCTTTTGCTCTTGTAAATGCAACATATAGAAGATTTAGCTCATCTTCATAAGATAGTTTTTTTAGTGACTCTTTTGCATTGGCATAATTTTTATCAAAATATTCTCTATTTTTTATCCTTACATGAAGGTTTTTTAATTTAATATCATCATACTCAAATATCAAAGATGACCTATCGGCACTTTTTTTCTTAAATCTATCAGCAACCACAACATGTTCAAACTCTAAACCTTTTGATTTGTGAATAGTTAGTATCTTGATACCTTCATCTTTTTTTGAAGGTGATTGAGTATTTAATTCCTCTGATTCAAATAAAAATTCTTCAATATCTTTATAAGATGCAATAACTTCTAAAAACTTAAATACCCCATCATCACTATATAGATTAAAATGTTTAATGATATTTTTTACAAGTGTAAGTAGGTCTTGATTTTTATTAAATTTACTAATATCAAGCTTGGCATCCCATCTAAAACCTATAGCTGTTAAAAAATTTGCTCTATTTATGGCTTTATGGAAGTAGAGATATTTTAAGAGTTCTATGATTGCTGAGACTGCCCAATTGTTTATGAGTTTTGAGCTTGTTTGAGTTGTCACTTTTAAACTTTTCTCTCTTTTTAAAAGCGACTCCTCTATGATATATGCATCTGCATTTGTATAGGTTAATATCGCTATATCATCAGCTTTGACCCCTTTTTCTAAAAGTGAAAAAACATTTAAAACTATATCATCAAGTGGCTCTTGCTCTATGCTAACTTTGACATATCCACCATTTTTATTTAAGCTAAGTTGCTCCTTGTATCCATCTATAAGGGGTTTAAAAGTTTTATTTACAAAAGTTACGATTTCAAAAGTGCTTCGATAATTTGTTCTAAGGGCTAAAAGTGTAACATCAAAAGAGTTTTTTGTGTGATGAAAAAGCTCTTTTGCTCCTCCTCTAAAACGATAAATTGATTGTTTAATATCACCTACATAAAAGAGAGTTTTAAAATCTTTTGTACCAAGTCCTGCATTTATCTCATCTAAAATAGGTTCTAATATCTTATACTGAATAACATTTGTATCTTGAAACTCATCTATTAAAATATGGTCAATCTTTGCATCTAATCTAAAATATAGAAAATCACTATCTATATTGTGGTGAAGTAGGTCAAAAACTGAGTTTGTTACATCATTAAAAGAGAGTAAGTTTTGAGTTATGTTTAACTCTCGTTTTGTATTTTTATAAATTTTATAAAGTTCTAAATAGCTCTGTTTTAAAGAGGCATCTTTACTTAAATAGTATATAGTTAACTGCTCTTTTAATTTATAAAATAGCTCATCTGCCACAGGAGTGAAGCATTTTTTAAAATAGTGATAATCCAAACTCTCTTTAGTTATCCAGCTTTTGTTTAGCAACTCTTCTAAGCTATTTGTTGTAATTGCTTTTTTTGCACTTGGTGATAGATTCTCACAGTTTAAAAACAGCTCTTCTAGCTCTTTCGCAACTTTTAAAATCTCTTTTTCATTATTGCTAAAATTTGTATCTACTCTTATATGTTTCAATTCTCCATCTTTGGCATATAAATCTTCTAAAAAAGTAAATATACTTCCTAGTTTTTTATTTTCATTTGTGGCAAATCTTATGAGATCTTTATATCTCTTCTCTTTTTTTACCCCTTTTAAAAAACTCTCTATAAATTTTTGCTCATCAATATCAGGCTCTATTTTAAAATCAGGCATCAAAGCAAGATGGAGTGAAAACTTTCTTAAAATTTGAGCAAAAAATTTATCTATGGTTGAAATTTTGAGTTCACTTTGCAAAAAATAGAGGTATATTTTTTCCCTTTTTTTACATATCTCTTGTGGTGAAAGGTTTGTGGATTTTGCTATCTCTTTTAGCTCACTTCCTCTACTTGCTGTATGAAGCTCACTTAAAACTTGACTAATTCTTATCTTCATCTCATTTGCAGCTTTATTTGTAAAAGTTAAAGTGACAATTGAGGCTGGTTTTGCACCAAGATAAAGAAGTGAGATATATCTTATAACAAGAGCAAAAGTTTTTCCACTCCCAGCACTTGCTTCATAAGCTAAATTTTTATGAAACTCCATCAAAGCATCCTATTGCAGATTTTTATATATGGACAGAAGGTGCATTTTTTAATATCCTCAGTCATTAAAAAGTTATGAGATTTACCTTTTAACTCTTCTAAGTTTTTATATAAAATATCTAGCTTTTCATCAAAATATTCATCACAAATCATATTTCCGCTAGCCAAATCATAATAGTAACTCTGTTTTACTTCTCTATTTTTTTGTGAAGCCAAAAGATGGTAGATTTGAAGTTGAAAATTGCTTGTTGATTTTATAGCTTTTTGACTATCTTTTGGAATACTGCCACTCTTATAATCTATAACTTCAAGAAAATCATCTTTTTTATCTACTCTATCAATTTGACCTGTTATTGTAAAATCATCTATTTTTAAATCAAAACTTTTTTCAATGTATAAAACTTCATAGCCATCGTTTGCTCTTTTTATCTCATTTTTTATAAAAGGTTTTAATCTTTGCATCCAGACATCTACTAAAAATCGTAAATTATCTTGGTAATTGCTTTTTAGATGTAGATACTCTTCAAGTTTAAAAAAAAGCTCTTTTTCATCAAAATATGAACTCTTTTTTGTATAAGCATTTTTTAGTGCTTCATGTAATAAAAGCCCGATAACTCTATCGCTATTATCATCTTTTGGAATTTCGAAATTTTCTAATTTCTGTATATATTTAAAATAGTACATTCTTTTACAATCAAAATAACTCTTTAGTGATGTAGCTGATAGTTTTGTTTTACTAAAGTCATATTTTATCTCTAAATTGTGTTCTTGATAATGCTTAAGCTTCATGTTTTTAGCAAATAAAATGGAGCTTAAATCTGAAAATTCATCTGAGTTTTTTGGTATATTTAGCTCATCTAAAAATCTTGAAGGTTGGCTTTTTTCATCTTCAATATATGAGATTGATACAAATTTTGCATTATCAAACATTCTTTTATAATAATATTTTTGTAAATTCTCTCTATCATTTGTTGTTGGCAAGGAGCTAAAGTGTCTAATTTCTGATGATAAAAATAGATCTTTATGGCTACTTTTGGGAACAACTCCTTCATTAAAATCAACCACAATTATACCATCATAAGATACCCCACGAGTCTCTAATACTTCCATGACAGTTACTTTTCCACCTTTTACATCGTCAATTGATTTAACAGAGAGTCTATTTAGAAATAGATGCAATAGCTTATGAAAAGGTTGGTGATTTAAGCTTGGAAATAGTTTTGAAAAGAGGTGAAGCTCTTCAAAATATATCTCACTCTGCTCATCATCATTTTGTTTTACAAAGGTATTAAACTTCTCTTTTAACTCATTTGATGAGAGTTTTTTACTCCAGTTTTGTTGTTCTAACTCAAGCTCTTTTATATCTATGTTTAATCTTTGTAGTCTATGTTTGCTATCTTGTTCTTTTAGAGAGAAGTATTCATATTTTGCTAATAGATTTTGATAAATTTCACTTTTTGTATAAGAGGTTCCCATCGCAAAGTTATAATTATTTTTATCATCAAATAGATCTATCATCTTTGAAAATGAGCTATTTGGTAAAACTACTGCTATATTTTCTGCTTCAATTCCAAGTTTTATATAGTCATAAATTCTTTTTTTGACAAAGGCAACTTGCATAATTGCTGTTTGAAATGAGCTTGTTGTAAAGTTTGTGTTATTTTGACTGCTTTTACTTTTTGATTTTATTGAGCATTTTGATAAATCTATAATATAGTCATAATTTAAATCAAGTTTTATCCCCAGCTCTAAGAATTTTGCAATCATTTTTTTATTAAAACTGTTTGTAGATATATATATATAAAGAGGACAAATTTCTGAAATCTCTCTAAGTAGCTTAAACTCAAAGTTGTTTAAATATCCCTCTAGGTGAAGCCAAATCTTATCAAAAGATTTTATATAAGCTAAGTTGAGAGTATACAAAGAGGGTAGGGTGATTTTGTCAACATAGTTATTTTCTTTTAATAACTGTTTGTACCTTTTTAAAAGTGTAGATAATATCTCAATATGCTCATGGTAAGATGCATAAGTGTCACTAAGATGTAAATCTTTTATATCTACTAGCTCAACTGATAACTCATCAAAAAATCCAAATAAAAAAGAGGAATTTTTTAAAAATGCAAAGAATTCTCTTTTTATCTGAAGCTCTTTAAAGTTTGAAAATTCAGATGCTTTGTTTAAAAGTTGTACTCTTGTGTCTTGGTCTATGAAGGTTCTGTTATTTACAACAACTGCTCTATTTTCAAACTCTCCAATTGTTAGGATTTTTGGAAGAAGAGCATCTATTTTAAGCTCACTTTGAACTCTTTTTCTTACAGCTCTTGAAGTTGGGTAGATTACCAACTCTCTAGTTTGTGGCATTTACCTCAAGCTTGTTATAAGAGATTAGCTTATCTATTGTAACTCTTGTTTGTATCTGCCATCTTCCTAAATCTTGAACATTAAATGGTTTAAATTTATAAACCCCATCTTTATTTGTGCTATAAGTTAACTTTATGTCATTTTCAACTGTATGAGGCCTTGTTAAGAGTACATCGACACTCGCATTGTTAATTGCAGAGTTTTGTTTATCTGTTACTCTAACTAAGATAGAGTTTTCTCCAATTTTTAAATCTTTTTGTTGAAGCAAGACATTGTACTTTGTGTCAAACTCTTTTTGTTTTGTTATAATTTCATTAATATTCATATCAACATCTCTATAATCTTTAAAATATGAATTATCCATCTGTATAGGCATAGATTGTGCGATTGCTACTGTCCAGATGCACATTCCTCCTATTGCTAAAATAGACATTGTTATACCTATTGGCCATATCATTGGACTTATCTTCAATTTTCTTCCTTTTTAAAATATCTCATTCTTATATATCTTAGTAGGAAAAACAAAATTGTTGCATAAAAGAAAATTCTTATATAGTTGATTGCCGTTTTGCTCTCATTTCCTATACTTGAATTTAGTGTAACTCCATATGAACTAGAAATCATATCTACCAAATCTCCATAACCATTTAAAAAAGCTGCTGCTGTTGGGTCTGAATCAGATTTTTGGATAACAATTATTTTTGAAAAAGTTCCTCCCCAAGGACTAAAGAGTGAATTTTGATCAAACTTATCATTTAAACTCTCAGAGTTAAACATCTGATTGATACCGATTTTTTCCCTATCCATATATGTTTTTGAAAAGAGCCATAAAACATAAGGGTCTTTCAGCTCTTTTAAATATCTATTTTTTGCCTCTAAAAACTCTTTTTGAGTAAGATGTTTTTTTGCAACAATAACAGTAGAAACTCCAGTCTTTTGATAGAGTTCATTTCCCATTTCTTTGATTTTTCCTAAAGCTTTTTCACCTATTAAATCATCCCCTTCATAAGTAAAAGAAGCTTGAAGAGAGTTTGTAAAAAAGATTAAAAGTACCAAAACAGCTTTAAAAGCTGTTTTGAAATTATATAGTATGTTCACTAATTAACCAACATACAAAAAAGCACCTGGAGTTGTTACAATCCAAGCTGTGAAAGCTGCAAAACCAGCCATAGTTAAACCAATTACATAAAATAGTGCATCTGCCATTTTTTACTCCTTATTTACCCAGTGATCAGCATTTGCTGCACTGTTTGCTTTGATGTGTGTTGGATCTTTAATCTCATAAAAGTTAGTAGCATTTGCTTTTTGTACTGCAATGGCTTGCATAGTTAAAAATGCCAATATAGCCAATAACAATAAAGTTGCTATTATGCCACCTAAAAGTCCATTTAGATTAAAACACATTCTTCTTGTCTTATTTTCCATATTATCTCCTTACTTTTCGCCAAGTGACAGAATATAGTGACCAACTGCCTCTTTTTGCATATCAGTTAATCTACCATCATTAAACTTAGGCATATCTCCGATACTTCCTAATTTACCACGATTTAATATTTCAGTAACAAATGTAGGAGTTCCATAAATTGTAAGATCAGGAGACTGCCCACCTAAACCTTTACCATCTTCACCATGACAGCTAGAACAAGCTGAAAAAGATGCAGGTTTTTGACCTTTCATTCCACTTGCTACATAAGCAGCAATTGCTTTTGCATCATCTCCACTTGCTAGTCCTGCTGGCATATCACCCATTGGGTAACCAAGACCTTTTGATCCGTTATTAATAGCATCTAATACACCTGCTGCTGTACCCCATCTATCAAATCCAGTTGCTTTTCCATCAATGCCGTCACCTTCAATTCCATGGCAAGGAGCACATTGAACAAGATAAATGCCTTCACCCATATTCATTAAAGTTTCTTTACTTGGATCTTTCCATTTGCTTTCAAATCTTGCATTGGAAGCCGCTACTTCTTCGTTGTATTGACCGATTTGTGAAAATGCATTTAGCGGGTATCCTAATAAAAAATACCACATAGCCCAAACTACTGTTCCTAACCAAGCTAAGGCCCATCCTACGGGGATTGGATTTCGATACTCACCGATTCCATCCCAGTCTTCTCCAGTTAAATCACCACTGCTTGTGTCAGTTTTCATCTGTTTTATATATTTTCCAATAATAACAGCTGAAATTAATACAATTAATAGTGCACCCAAAAGACCAAGCTGATTAACATCATCTGTTGATAAGTTAAATTTTTCAAACATGCTTTTTCTCTCCTTTATTTTTCTTTTTATCCCAAGGGGAAGTGGTCTCTAATGGAGTAGAGTTAATATGATCATCTAATGCAATATTTGCATACTTTTCATAATCTCTAGTGCCATTTTTTTCACTACTATATAGATGATGGATATATCCATATAGCATAACTGCACAAAAACCTGTGGCTATAAGATAGCCATATGCCTGAAATACCTGTATGGTTTCAACACTCATTTCCATTAGAAAATCCTCCTATTTCAGACTATTCATATATGCAATAAGAGCAACGATCTCAGGTATCTGACCGTTTTCCACTGCATCTTTAACAGCTTGATTTTTCATATTAGCTGTGATTAGCTTTGCATCTGCTAAGGCAGTTGCTTTAGAATCTTCAAGTCCACCAAGTTGAGGCATGCCCTCTTGATCATAAGGTGTATCAAATATATCTCTAACAGTTACTGCTTCAGCATAGGCTGTATCAATATCTGCAAGATTTGTAAAATGATGCTTATATGCTGGCATAATAGAGCCAGGAACTACTGATATAGGATCCCACATATGGTTCTCATGCCAATCTGTTGTTCTATAGTTACCAATTCTCATAAGATCTGGACCTGTTCTTTTAGAACCCCAAAGAAAAGGTCTATCATAAGCATACTCACCACTTAAGCTATAAGCTCCATATCTATCAGTCTCATTTTTAAATGGACGGATAAGTTGTGAGTGACATGCATTACAGCTATCTTTGATGTATACATGTCTTCCTGCTAATTGTAAAACTGTATAAGGTTTTGTGCCAACCACAGGCTGTGATGACTGTGCAAAATTTGGCAAAATCATAATAAGGCCTGCAAATGATATCGTAACAAACACCACTACCGTAAAAAAGAATGGATTTCTCTCTAACCAACTAAACATAATATCTCCTCCCCTACGCCATTGGTGTAGTATTTTGAGGTTCTTTCTCTAATACTCTACCAGCTTTGAATGTCATATATATATTGTATGCCCACAAGAATACACCTATTAGGTATAGTAGACCACCAACACCTCTAATTGTATAGTATGGAGCAAGAACTGTTACTGTATCTATAAACGAGTAAGCAAGATTTCCATACTGATCAGTCGCTCTCCACATCATACCTTGTGTGATACCGGCAACCCACATACTTGTGAAGTAAAGAACAATACCCACTGTTTGAATCCGAAGTTGAAACTCCATCAATTTTTTGCTGTAAATCTCTCTTCCAGACATTCTAGGTGTCATATGGAAAAGTGCCGCGATAATCATAAATCCAACCCAGCCTAAAGTACCATCGTGAACATGGCCAGGAATCCAGTCTGTAAAGTGCGCAAGTGCATTAACTGATTTGACAGCTTGAATTGATCCTTCTAATGTTGAGAACATATAGAAAGTTGAAGCTATAATCATAAACTTGAGTATAGGATTTGTTTGAAGTTGACCCCACTCACCTTTCATCGTAAGTAGCATATTGATGGCACTACCCCATGAAGGAAGAATAAGTACAACTGAGAAAACAGAACCTAATGTTTGAACCCAATCAGGAACAGTAGAGTAGATAAGGTGGTGTCCACCAGCCCACAGGTATAAAAACATCAATCCCCAAAAAGCTAGAAGTGAAAGCTTATATGAGTAGATAGGTTGACCAGATTCTTTTGGTAAAAAGTAGTAAATCATCGCAATAATTGGAGTTGTAAATATAAATGCAACCGCATTATGCCCATACCACCACTGAACCATCGCATCATTTGTCCCAGCGTACATAGATACAGAATGCCACCAATCGCCAATACCGCCAGATGCAAAATAAGTAGGAATTGCCATATTGTTAAATAGATATAACATAGCAACTGCAACATAAAAAGCGATCATATACCACATGGAAATATATAGATATTTTTCTCGTCTAATACCAATCATTCCAAAAAGATTAATACCAAAAATAACCCATACTAGGACAATAGCAATATCTATAGGCCACTCAAATTCAGCATACTCTTTTGCAGTTGTAATACCCATAAATAGAGTAATAACAGCTGCTGCAACACCTATTATGTACAACCAAAAGTGCAACTTTCCGATAAACATCATAAATGGTGATTCTGCCATAGAGACTTTTAAAATCCTCTGTCCAAAATAATACCATGCAGCCCAGATACCACTAAGTGTAAAACCAAATGCAACAGCATCTGTATGCAACGGTCTTAGCCTACTAAAAGTACCATATTCTCCAAATAGATAGTTTAAATCGGGAAATGCTAACTGAAAAGATAGCAAAACACCAATTGTCATACCTACAATACCCAACACAATAGCCGAAACTGTAAACATTTTGGCGACTGTGTAGTCATACTCTAATGCATTGTGTGATTGCATTAAAACCTCCTTATGAATTAAATAATGTCACGCGAACTTTAACATGATGGGTGTATTATATAGGCTTATAACAGAAAGTGTGCTGAAAATTGTGAAAAAAGTGTGAAATTTTTGCCGATTTGTTTACTTTTTGTTTAATAATGTAAGTTGTTATAAAAATTTTATATTTTAGTTAAGATATGTCAAGTTAAAGTACTATGGAAGTATGGATTATACCAAGTTTTAGAGCTTTTGAATACCTTAGATTAAAATAAGTTTTAGAAACTATTTTATTGATTTATATCAAGAAAATTTTGACACATGTTACAAATAGTAACATGTGTCACTCAAGTACAAATTTAAACCCAATATATAGAGCATCATTATAATTGGCATCTAAAAGTTTATAGTTTGTGTCAATACTTCTATAA
The DNA here is from genome assembly GCA_027068765.1 of Campylobacterales bacterium. Lineage (GTDB taxonomy): Bacteria > Campylobacterota > Campylobacteria > Campylobacterales > QNZT01 > SZUA-1433. The sequence continues at coordinate 11,743 of JAMOMC010000092.1, read as the reverse complement.
CCCAGGTAAACATTTATATTTTCAATAATACTCATATCAACCTCTATCCTGTACTCAAAATAAGACTCAGCATCTTGAAATGTTAAAGGACTTGGAGCATAAGCAAACTTTAGTCCTAAATTGCTTTTTGGTAGGCTTCCAAGATACATTCTAGCTTTTGCTCCAAACATAATAGGAATTGCTGTAAAGCTACTTCCTAATTTGTGTTCAGTAAATATCGTTCTCAATCCTATGTAAAATGCAATATTCTCATAATTTGTTGGTGAGTTTTCTACAAATAACCCTAAGCCAACAAGAGTCTCCTCTGAGTTTATAAAGTTTGCATCTATATAGAAATTTCTAAAATCAAGATTGCTAGTTGCAAAAGCAATAGAGGTTTTACCTTCAATCTCTAAATCATTTGGATTTACATTTAGCCCAAATGAAGCTTTAGTTGTTGCAAAAATATTTAAGTTTATAAGTAATATAAGTATCGCTATTTTTTTCATAATTATCTCCTGTTGGCTTAATTTTAAGATACACTTCATTATAATCTCCTCATGAAAACCTTAGTTTTAGCTCTATTTTTTACATTAAATCTCTTTGGCACAACTTTGCATCTCTCAATCTCATCAAGTCCTAGCAAATTAAATCCTCTCATTTCCACAGATAGTGCAAGCTCCCAGATAGGTGAATGGATATTTTCTTCACTTTTAACATACGATAAAAATGGAGAGATTAAAAAAGAATTAGCAAAAAGTTATCAGTTTATAGACGACACAACGGTAGTTTTTAATTTAAGAGATGATGTGACTTGGAGTGATGGAGTAGAATTTACTGCTGAAGATGTACTATTTACTTTTAATCTTATAAACTCTCCTAAAATTTTTACACCTTATAAAAATCAGTTTCGATATGTAAAAAGTGTTAATGTTATTGATAAGTATATAGTGGAGATAAAATACAAAGAGCCATATTTTAAAGCACTTGAGACTTGGATGATGGATATTGTTCCAAAACATAAATTAGAAAATGAAAAAGAGATTATGACAAGTAGTTTTAATCAAAAACCAATAGGTACAGGAAAATATACAATAGATGGGTTTGAAGTTTCAAAAGATATTATATTAAATGCTAATAAAACTTATTTTGAAAAAGAACCAAATATTAAAAAAATTGTTTATCATTTCATGCCAGACCCCTCAACAGAATTTTTGATGTTAAAATCAGGAAAACTAGATGTTGGTTCTCTTAGTCCATTGCAGATGAAGAGACAGATTGATGCAGATTTTCAAAAGAGATTTAATTTTTTTGAAAAAATTTCAAACTCTTATACATACTTGGGGTTTAACCATAACAATCCAAAGTTTCAAAATTCAAAAGTGAGAGAAGCTATCTCTTTGGCGATTGATAGACAAGAGATGGTAGATATTTTATTTTTTGGTCATGGACAGATTTGTAATGGTCCTTTTATGCCAGGAACTTTTGCATATGATGAAAATATCACCTCTCCAAAGCAGGATATAAAAAAAGCAAAACAGCTCTTAAAAGATGCAGGATATGATGAGAAAAATCCATTTACTTTTGAGATAGTAACAAACTCAAATAATCAAACACGTGTAAATGCTATAGAAATTATGCAACATCAGTTAAAAAAAGTAGGAGTTATAGTAAAAATTAAGACAATGGAGTGGCAAGCATTTTTAAACACCGTTGTAATGCCTAGAAAATTTGAAGCAGTAGTTCTTGGATGGTCTTTGGGACTTATGCCAGATGCTTATAGTATTTGGCATAGTGAGGGAAGTAAAAAAGGTGGTTTTAATTTTGTTAGTTATAAAAATATAAGAGTAGATGAACTTATTAAAAAAGCTGAAAAGACAGTTGATAGGCAAAAACTTGGAGTTATTTATAAGGAAATTTACAGAAATATTGTTAAAGACAACCCTTATCTTTTTTTATACATACCAAACTCCATTACAGTAGTAGATAAAAAAATCCAAAATGTAAGTTTGTCAAAACTTGGTGTTATGCATAATGTAATAGATTGGATTAAACCTTGAAACAAACTGTTATTCTTTTTGATCTTGATGGAACTCTTCTTGATTCAACCGAGGCTATACTTTTATGTTTTGAAGACTCATATGCTGATTTTGGAGAGAGGGCTCCAAAAAGAGAGAAGATAAAATCTCTTATAGGGCATCCATTGGATTTTATGTACGAGCATTTGGGTGTGGAAAAAGATAGAGTTTTGGATTTTGTAGATAGATATAAGTTTTATTATAGAAAACGTTCCAAAGAGATGACATACTTTTTACCAAATGCAAAAGAGGCTATAATAGAGGCGGCGAAATTTGCAAGACTTGGAGTAGTAACTACAAAAACAGGTAGTTATTCAATTGATCTTTTAAAACATATGGGTGTTATGGATTATTTTGAAGTATTGATAGGAAGAGAAAATGTTACACACCCAAAACCACACCCCGAACCAATTTTAAAAGCCTTACATCAGATGGGTGTTACTAATTGTAACGATATCTGGATGATAGGAGATACTTGTCTTGATATGATTAGTGCAAATGAAGCGGGGGTTCAAAACATCGGTGTGAGCTGTGGTTATGGCACATTGCAAGAGCTTCAAAAACATGCTAGTGTTATAAAAAGTGATACGAAAAGTGCCATTTTACACATTAAAAAGCATTTAACTACTAATTAAAAGCCGAAGTTAAGTCTTAATAACCTAAAATTGTGCAACTATATTGATAGCAATTTTATTATAAGGGGTATTTATGGTTGAAATAAGATGGCATAGTCGTGCCGGACAAGGTGCAGTGACAGGTGCTAAAGGTCTTGGAGATGTTATCTCTACTACAGGCAAGCAGGTGCAGGCATTTGCACTTTACGGGTCAGCGAAGAGAGGTGCTTCAATGACTGCTTATAACAGAATTGATGATAAGCAGGTTTTAAATCATGCAAAGTTTATGCATCCTGATTATGTATTTGTTATAGATCCAGCACTTGCGTATAGTGATGATATTACAGAGCATGAGACTGATGATACAAAGTACATTATTACTACACATTTATCAAAAGAGGAACTTATAAAAGATATTCCAAAACTTCACGGTAAAGAGGATAGGGTTTTTGTTATTGATTGTATTCAAGTTTCATTGGACACAATTGGTCGTGCAATTCCAAACACTCCAATGCTGGGAGCTTTTGTAAAAGTGTCTGGTATGTTTGAATTAGATTATTTTAAAGAGAAGATGAATAAAGTTTTATCTAAGTTTCCGCAGAAAATTATCGATGCAAACATGCAGGCAATTGATCGTGCATTTAATGAAGTAAAATAGAAAGGTGTTTTAATGAAACAGAGTGAAAATCCAAAGTTTTTAGGAAGTGAAGAGCTTTTAGGTTGGGATGAGGTAAATCAAGGTATTTTACTAAATTCATTTGTTGGTGAAGTCGAAAATGCAGCATTTTTAAAACAAGAAGAGAGAGCTTATGCTGAGACTAACTCATACACTGCAAGTGTTGCTGATTGGAGAGTTATTAAGCCGGTATTTAACAGAGATTATTGTATTGATTGTCAATTTTGTTGGGTTTTTTGTCCAGATACTGCAATCATTGCAAGAGATAAGAAGATGTTAGGAATTGATTATGATCACTGTAAAGGTTGTCAGATTTGTGTGGAGGTATGCCCTACAAATCCAAAATCACTGTTGATGTTTGGAGAGTATGCAAGTATTGAAGATTCACTAGAAGAGTGGCCTGAGAAAAAAAGCGAGGAAGAATAATGGCAGAAAAAATGGATATACAAAAGACCGAAGTATGGGATGGAAATTTTGCAGCGGCACACGCTTTGAGACAAGCTCAGGTAGATGTTGTGGCAGCTTATCCTATCACACCATCAACTCCAATTGTTGAGGGTTATGCACAGTTTTTAGCAGATGGCTATGTTGATGGTGAGTTTGTTATGGTTGAGAGTGAACATGCTGCGATGAGTGGTTGTGTTGGAGCGGCTGCATCTGGTGGAAGGGTGGCGACTGCTACAAGTTCACAAGGTTTTGCTCTTATGGCTGAAGTTCTCTATCAAGCTTCAGGCATGAGACTTCCGATAATATTAACAGTTGTTAATAGGGCTTTAGCTTCACCTTTAAATGTTCGTGGAGATCACTCAGATATGTATCTTGGACGAGATTCAGGATGGATTCAAATGGACGCGTTTAATGCACAAGAAGCTTATGATTTAACTCTTATGGCATTTAAAATTGGTGAAGATAAAGCTGTTAGACTTCCAGTGATGGTACACCAAGATGGATTTATTACATCTCATACTGCACAAAACATCAACCCTATGACAGATGATGATGCTTATGCATTTATTGGCAAATATGAGCCTGTAAATGAGATGCTTGATTTTTCTAAACCTGTTACTTATGGTGCTCAGACAGAGGAAGATTGGCATTTTGAGCATAAAGCAAAACAGCATAAGGCTATCATAGATTCTCGTCCTGTTATTGATAAAGTTTTTGAAGATTTTGAGAAAAAAACTGGAAGAAAATATAGCAGAGTAGAGTCTTATATGATGGAAGATGCTGATGTTGCTATAGTTGCTCTTGGTACAAGTGTTGAGACTGCAAGATTGGTTGCTAAAGATTTAAGAGAAAATGGAGGGATTAAAGCTGGAGTAGTAGCTCCAAGAGTTTTTAGACCTTTCCCATTTGATAATATAAGAGATATATTTGCTAATGTTAAAGCGATTGCATGTTTAGATAGAAGTAGTCCAGGTGGTGCTTTGGGTGCACTCTATAATGAAGTTGTAGGTGCAATGTATACAAGTGACAATAAGCCATTAGTGACAAATTACATATATGGTTTGGGTGGTAGAGATTTAACTCTTGATGCTATTAAAAAAATATACACTGAGTTACAAGAAAATGCAAATAGTGGTAAACACTCTGGAAAAATTCAGCAGTTTGTGGGCGTTAGAGGTCCTCAATTAGAATTTTTTGATTAGGAATAGGGGAAAATTATGAGTACTATTAAAAAAATAAAAAATTTAAAAGAGTTGTCAACATCAAATGATAGATTTGAAGGAGCTCATCTTTTATGTCCAGGATGTGCCCACTCAATTATCGTTAGAGAGTTGATGAACTGTACAGATGACAACTTAGTTATCTCTTCAAATACAGGTTGTTTAGAGGTATCTACAGCTGTTTATCCTTATACTTCATGGGATACTTCATGGATACACATAGGATTTGAAAATGCTGCAACATCTATTACTGGTGCTGAAGCTATGCATAAAGCTAGAAAAAGAAAAGGCACATTAAAAGACAATGATGCACCTGTAAAATTTGTAGCATTTGGTGGAGATGGTTCAACTTTTGATATCGGTTTTCAGTATTTAAGTGGAGCAATTGAGAGAGGTCATGATTTTACATATATCTGTCTTGATAATGAAGTTTATGCAAATACAGGTGGACAAAGAAGTTCCGCTACCCCAATTGGTTCATCTACTACAACGAGTCCTTCTGGAAGAATTAGTTATGGTGAGAAGATGATGAAAAAAGATATTGTTGCTATTATGGCAGCTCACGGTGCTCCATATGTTGCACAGATGTCTCCAAATAAATGGAAAGATATGTTAAAAAAGATGCAAACAGCACTATCAACTGAAGGTCCTGTTTATCTAAATGCGATTTCAGCATGTACTACTGAGTGGAAATTTGATCCTAAAGATACTATCGCAGTATCTGATTTGGCAACAGATTCTTTGGTATTTCCTCTTTATGAGATTATCAATGGAAGAGAATTAAATATCACATATCGTCCTAAAAATGTTGTTCCTGTAAAAGATTATTTAGGAGCTCAAGGTAGATTTAAACATCTATTTAGACCTGAATTTAAACATATATTAGATGAGTGGCAAAAAAATGTAGATGCTCAATGGGATTATTTACAAAAAAGAGAAGAAGCAAGAGTATAATTTTTAGTGGGACTTCCCACTAGAAACTTTTAAAAATAAATGGACCAATCAATCGCATACCAAGGTGTAAAAGGAGCTTATTCAGAACAAGCTTGTTTAAATGCCTATCCTAACTTAAAGACTTTCTCTTGTGATACTTTTTTTGAAGCTATGTGGCTTGTAGAACAAGGTGATGTAGAGATAGCTATGATACCTTTAGAAAACTCAACAGCAGGAAGAGTTGAAGAGATATATAGACTTATTCCTAAGATGAAACTTCATGTTATTGGTGAACATTATGAGAGAGTTTCTCACTGTCTTGTTGGAGTAAAAGGCTCTTGTTTGGAAGATTTAAAAGTAGTTGCATCTCATCCTCAGGCATTAGCACAGTGTCATAACTCTATAACAGAGTTAAAACTAAAAGCTGAAGCAAAATTTGATACAGCAGGTGCTGCAAAAGAGATAGCGAAGCTTGGAGATATTTCAAAAGGGGCGATAGCTTCAAAACTAGCAGCTAAAATTTATGATATGGAGATTTTAAGAGAAAACTTTGAAGATATAAAAGGCAATACTACTCGTTTTTTTATTTTATCAAGAGATAAGTATACTCCACCATTTATAGAGAGTAAATCATATATCACTTCGCTTATTTTTCAAGTTAAAGATATTCCTTCATCTCTTTATAAAGCATTGGGAGGTTTTGCAACTAATGGTGTAAATTTACTTAAAATCGAGAGCTATATGGGAAGAAACTCTCTCATTGGAAGTCAGTTTCATATAGATATAGATGGACATATCAAGTCTGAAGCCTTGATGTTAGCACTCGAAGAGTTAGCTTTTTTTGCAGAAGATGTGAGAGTGCTTGGAACTTATGAAAAATATAAGTTCCAAACACTCTAACTAATTTTCTGTTTTACTTCATCATTTGATTTGACAATTTCACCACTTCCGTGTATGACTTGTGGTATACAAGATGTGCAGATATGAACCTCTTCTCCTAAACAAATTGCTTTTATATAAACTGTCTTTTGACCAGCATCTGAGCCAATTGTGCAGACGTTGCAGTACTGTTTACTATCTATCTCCATGGGTTTCCTCCTTTTGTTTTTGATATTGTATATAAAAAACTATGTAGATAGATTGATTTTGCTCAAGTTTTGATATAATATTTGAAAAGGAATTTTTTATGCCAATGTTAGATAGTTTTATGGTAGACCATACAAAAATGAAGGCTCCTGCAACAAGAGTTGCAAAAACCATGAGTACCCCAAGTGGAGATACAATCACTGTTTTTGATTTAAGATTTTATGCACCTAATATAGGAGTTATGAGTGAAAAAGGAACACACACTTTAGAGCATCTTTTTGCAGGATTTATAAGAGAGCATTTAAATAGTGATGATGTTGAGATTATTGATGTCTCTCCAATGGGTTGTAGAACAGGATTTTATATGAGTTTGCTTGGAACTCCTAATGAAGTAGTAGTTTCAAAAGCTTGGACTAAAGCTATGGAAGATGTTTTAAAAGTTCAAAACCAAAGTGATATACCAGAGCTTAATATCTATCAATGTGGAACTTGCAAGATGCACTCATTGGACGAAGCGAAAGAGATTGCAAAAGAGGTTCTTGATAAGGGAGTTGGTGTTATGAGTAATGAAGAGTTAAAATTAGATGAGAGTTTATTAAGAAATGCTTCGTGTTAACAAATGCAAATATGCGAAAACGGGATCTTGCAAATATTTGGCATCCTTGCTCGCAAATGAAAGATTATGAGAGTGTTCCTTTTATACCTATAAAATCAGCTAAAGCGTCTTATCTTTATGATTTTGATGGCAATCGCTATCTTGACGGAATTAGTTCTTGGTGGGTAAATCTTTTTGGACACTCAAATCCTTATATTAATGAAAAAATCAAAGAGCAGTTAGAGACTTTGGAGCATATTATATTTGCTGGATTTACCCACAAAAGTGCGGTTACATTGGCAGAGAGACTTATAGCGTTAACACCAAAAAAGCTTCAAAAAGTCTTTTTTGCAGACAATGGATCTAGTGCGGTTGAGATAGCTTTAAAGATGAGTTTTCAGTATTATAAAAATAGGGGTGAAGTTAGAGATGTTTTTATCTCTTTAGAAAATAGTTATCATGGTGAAACTATGGGTGCTTTAGCTGTGGGTGATGTGAGTTTATATAAAGAGATATATGGTGAGATATTGATAAAAACACACCAAGCTTTATCTCCCGCACTTGTGAGTGAAGATGAGGCATTAGTATCTATGGAGACTCTTTTAGTAAAACATCAAGGAAAAGTTTCTGCTGTAATTATAGAGCCGTTAGTACAGTGTGCTGGAAGTATGGGTATGTATGATGCTAGTTATATTGTAAAACTTCGTATATTATGTGATAGATACAATGTTTTTTTAATTGCTGATGAGGTTGCTGTTGGATTTGGACGAACTGGAACTATGTTTGCATGCGAGAGTGCTAATGTTACACCCGATTTTTTGTGTCTTTCAAAAGGTATAACAGGCGGGTATCTACCTCTGTCTGCTGTACTCACTAGCGATAAAGTTTATGAAGCATTTTATTGTGATTATAATGAGGGAAAATCGTTTTTAGACTCTCATAGTTATACAGGAAATGCTCTTGCATGTGCTGCTGCAAATGCGACATTGGATATTTTTGAAAATGAGAATATTTTAGAAAAAAACTTAGTTAAAATCGATTTTATAAAAAAAGAGTTAGAAAAATTCAAAACACTTAAAAATGTTAAAGAGGTAAGACAAAGAGGCATGATTGCTGCTGTTGAGTTAAAAGGGTATCAAGCTAAAAGAAGAGTAGGGCTGGAAATCTATAAATATGCTTTAGAAAATGAAGTGCTTCTTCGCCCTTTAGGAAATGTTGTCTATTTTATGCCACCATACATTATGAGTGAAAAAGAGATTAAAAAGATGATGGATGTTGCATATGATGGCATAGCTAAATTGATTTAAATTTTGGAAATTTTCCTATATTATATTAATTTTAAATAAATTTTAAAATATATATGTTATAATACAGACTTAAAATTTTTATAAGGAGTTTTATCATGAAGCAGTTATTGTCAATTACAGCTCTAAGCATCTGTTTAGCTGTAGGATTGCAAGCCAAAGAGGTAGCACAAGCAGAGGTCAAAAGTACTTTGACTCAAACCAAACAACAAAGCGGAACTGTAATTAATCTTGCAGGGAAACAGAGAATGTTAACACAAAAGATGAGCAAAGAGGCATTTTTTATTGCCAAAGGTATAGATGTTGATGCGAATAAAGCAGGTCTTAAAAAAACGGCAGCTCTTTTTGATAAAACACTTAAAGGGTTAGCGCTAGGTGATGAGAGTCTAAATTTACCAAAAACAGAAAATGCAGAAATTTTAGCACAACTTCAAAAAGTTACTGAGCTTTGGACACCCTTTAAAGTAAACATCGATAAAGTTGCAGGTGGAAATTCAGATAAAGCAACTCTTGAAGCAATTGCAAAAGAGAATATCCCTTTATTAAAAAATATGAATAAAGCTGTACAGATGTATGCTAAAGCGAGTGGCTCAAAACTTGACCCTCAAATGGCAAAAACAATCAATCTTGCTGGAAAACAAAGAATGTTAACACAAAAAATGACTAAAGAGTTACTTTTAGTAGCTAATGGAATTGATGCACCAGCAAATACTGAGAGTGCAAAAAAGACAGTAGCGCTTTTTGAAAAAACTTTAAATGGTTTAATAAAAGGAGATGAAAGTCTAGGGCTTAAAGGTACAGAAGATGCAAATATATTAAAACAACTTGAAGTGGTTCAAAAACTGTTAGCAGAGTATAAGCCAATTGTTGAAAAAGTGGATACTTCTGATGAAGCTCTTAAAAAAGCACTAGAATTAAACATTCCTCTACTAAAAAATATGAATAAAGCTGTAAAAATGTACGAGGCATCAATTAAATAGAATAGATGAGAGCATCTTTTAAAATCTATAGATGCTCTTTAATTTTCAAGTGAAGTTTGGTGGAGTATAGCGGGCTCGAACCGCTGACCTCTTCGCTGCCAGCGAAGCGCTCTCCCAGCTGAGCTAATACCCCATAAGATAAGTATTTTAGCATAATTTTCTTATAACCTGAGTTTTACAAGAAAAGAAACTAAAATATAAGTCATCCCATAATTTAAAACTAAAAAAATGACTGGCAGTATTAACAAAAAAGTAGTAATCCTTATGGTATAATATCTCAATAGGTATTTAACAGTAAAAAATGGGTGCACATGCCATCTTCTCCTATAACTTATGAGTTAAAACAAGTTAGTTTATCCTAAAAATAGAGTTGCAAAGGTTTATAAACTAATTTAATAAAATTTGGAGGTAAAATATGGAAGCAAAAATATTTTTTGGTGATGTTGAGGTTACAAAAACTAAAGTAGGGGAGATAAAGAACCCTTATACAGATAAAGTAGTAGCTACTTTTCCTATTTGTGATGCGAGTGATGCAAATGAGGCTTTGAGAATTGCTAAAGAGTCGTTTATAACAAATAGAGATATTTTACTTTCACAGAGGATTTTGTGGATTGAAGATGTTATTGAAAATCTTAGAAAAAACAAAGAAGATATAGCAAAAACAATCACCGATGAGGTTGGTAAACCGATAAAATTTGCAAGAATTGAAGTAGATAGATGTATAGAGACTTTAAGAGTTACCATATCAGCAGCGATAGAGAAAAATGGAGAGACATTTAACTCAGATGCAATGCCAACAGGGCGAAAGAGTATCAGTTATTTTACAAGAGTGCCTGTTGGAGTTGCGACACTTATAACTCCTTTTAATTTTCCACTAAATCTCATAGCTCACAAGTTAGGACCTGCTTTGATATCTGGAAACAGCATAGTTTTAAAACCAACTCCTGAAGCTCCACTTACTGCTTATAAGTTTGCAAAATTATTTGTTCAAAGTAAACATAAAAGCCCAAATGCTTTAAGTCTTGTTTATGGAGATGCAGAGGTTGGAGGAGCACTTGTAAAGAGTGAAATTCCTAGAGTTGTTAGTTTTACAGGGTCAGTTCCTGTTGGAGAGATTATTATTAAGCAAGCAGGGATTAAAAAAGTATCTCTTGAGCTTGGAGGAAATGCTGCAACTTATATTGATAAAAGTGCCAACTTACAAAGTGCTGCAAAAAAGTGTGCTCTTGGAGCATTTGTTAACTCTGGACAAGTTTGCATCTCACTTCAAAGAATTTATGTTGATGAGAGTGTAGCAGATGAGTTTTCACAAGCTTTAGCCAAAGAGACTAAACAGCTCATAGTAGGTGATCCTTATGATGAAAACACTTTTATGGGACCTTTGATAGATGAAGAATCAGCTCTAAGGGCTGAAAAATGGGTACAAAGTGCCATAGATGAAGGAGCTATAGCTTTAAGTGGTGGCAAAAAAGAGGGCAAAATTTTCCCTCCAACTGTGATGAGTGAAGTAAAAGATGATATGAGTATCGTTTGTGAAGAAGTTTTTGCTCCAATTGTAAGTATTATCAAAGTAAAAGATTTTGATGAAGCATTGGTTAAGATAAATAACTCTCCATATGGACTCCAATACTCAATATTTACAAACGATTTAAATCTTACAAAAAGGGCTATTGAAGAGTTTGATTGTGGTGGAGTTGTTGTTAACGATATTCCAACACTTCGGTTTGATATACAGCCTTATGGCGGAAATAAATTTAGCGGTATTGGAAAAGAGGGACCAAAATATGCTTTAGAGGAGTTTACGGAGATTAAGACGGTAGTGATATGCTAG
>JAMOMC010000091.1 GCA_027068765.1 Campylobacterales bacterium | reverse complement strand
TCAACTTTTAAATTTTCAACATATTTTCAAGTGTTTTTGTCCACTCTATCATAGTATCATTTGCTTTGTCGCTTGGAGCTTGCATAAACTCTATGATATAACTATTTTTTAACTGACAAACACCTATAGATCTTGGTCTTACTGCTGCTATTTGTGTATCTAAGATATCTGGTCCAAAACAGAAAATGATGTTTTGCATATCTAGAACTTCAGGTATAATTGTCCCATTAATACTTTTTATATGCTCATAGTGGTCAAAAAAAGCAATATACTCAGCAAATGAATGATTTTCTATCTCTTTTTTAAAATAATCAATAATCTCTTCAAGACTTGTCTCTCTAATTTCACTTTTTTTAAGCTCTAATCTCCAAACTGGATACTTATCTTTAAATATAGTTTTTTTCATTATTTAAACCTTTATATTAAATTTTAGTAATTATACTACATTAAAAGAGAAAAAACGAAACTTCACATTATCTTTGCTATAATCATCCATACTTAAAAGTTATAAGGATGTTAATTGTCACAAGTTTTAGCCTTAAAATACAGACCATCAACCTTTGAAACATTAATCGGACAAGAGACTATAACACAGACTCTCACAAGTGCGTTAGAGAAAAACAGACTCTCTCATGCATACCTTTTTTCAGGACTTAGAGGAAGTGGTAAAACTTCAACTGCTCGTATCTTTGCAAAAGCATTAGTTTGCGACAATGGACCGACTTCAAGACCTTGCGAAGTTTGTGAAAACTGTATAAGTGCAAATGAAAATAGACACATAGACATCATAGAGATGGATGCAGCAAGTAGTAGAAAGATTGATGATATAAGAGGTGTGGTTGAGCAGACAAAGTACAAGCCAAACTCTGCAAGATTTAAAATTTTTATAATTGATGAAGTTCATATGCTTACAAAAGAGGCTTTTAATGCACTTTTAAAAACTCTTGAAGAGCCACCAGAGTATATAAAATTTATCTTAGCCACAACAGATCCTATGAAACTACCTCCAACTATACTCTCACGAACTCAACATTTTCGATTTAAAAAGATAAACTCTCCTGAAGTTGTGAAGCATCTTAGCCATATTTTAAATCTTGAAAATGTTGAGTTTGAATTAGATGCACTACATATGCTAACTCGTGCAGGTAACGGCTCTTTAAGAGATACCCTAACTCTGCTTGACCAAGCTATAATCTTCTCTAAAAACTTTGTAGATGCAAAAAATGTAGCTTTAATGCTTGGAATTTTAGATCCTGAGTTTATAGATAGTATTTTTGAATCAATTTTTATAAGTGATAGAGAAAAGCTTATAGAGTTAATTAAAGAACTTGAAAATTATGAGAGTGAAATTGTAATAGATGAAATTATATCTTTTGTAAAGGAGCGATTTTTTGAAAAAGATATTCGCTTTTCTATGATGATAACAGAGCGATTTTTTAGAATTTTAAGTGAATCAAAAAATTTACTATTTTTAAATGCAGATAGTAGTTTTGTCTTGACTCTTGTGTTTTTCAAGATGATAGAAGCTACAAAGATAAAAGATATAGAGCAGATGATTGATGAGTTAGAAGGGAAAATAACCATTAAAAAGCCTCAAGCTATACAGATGCAAACAGCTCCTACCAAAGCTCCTGAAACTGTTGAAAAAAAGCAAGAACCCAAGCAGACTCTAGAAAAATCTTCATCTTCTCAATTTGAAAACTTGGTAGAAAAACTTTATGATAGAAACTATGAGCTAGGAGAGTGTTTTAAAAACTCTATAAAATTTGTAGACTTTATAGAAAACTCTCTAACTCTCATATCTTGTGCAAAAAATGAGTGCAAAAAAATCCTTAGACAAAACTCAGGTATCATAAAACACTTTGTACAAGAGTGTTTTACAATCGAGACAAAAATCTCTATGCTCGCTTGTGATAAAAAAGAGATACCAAAAAATGAACCAAAAATTGAAGAACCAATAGCTACAAAAAAAACTGATAGTTGCATCTCAAATGAAGTTGTAACTAGCGACAATGAGATAGACAAAGATGATATTATGCAAAATGAGTTTGTAAAAAAGGCCCAAGAACTTTTTGAGCCTTCAAAAATTATAGTAAAATCAAAAATATAAAAGTTAGCAATAATGGGCTAAATTAAAACACTAATGATTTATCTGTATCAAACTCATCCGTTAAGTTATCCATCAAAGTCAATAAAGAGTTAAAACACTCCTCAGCCTCTTTAAATCTTTTCATTATCTCATCTTTTTGATTACTATTTGTTATACCATCAGCTATCATAACAGCCTCTAAATTTTCATTTATAAGTTTATGAAATTTTGCATGATAAGAATCCATCATTTTAAATGTACTATTTGATCCAAAAAGCTCAGCTCCAACACCATAATACCAAAGACCAAATCCACAATCTTTATGAGATTTCATAAGCTTTTTTGTTGCATTTGCATTTACAACTGCTGAATATGCGGCTGATTTATATATGATATGATGTATCTTATAATTTGCCAAAAATAGAGCAAAACTACTCTGACTTGAATGTTTTGAAGTTGTACTAATATCTTTAGTGAGTGAAGACATGGCATCTGATAAATTGTGCATTGTACTATTTGTATTATTAGCAATTACACTCATATTAGTCGCATTTTTAGAGATACTACTTGATTGTTCTTGAAGACTTCCAATTGTTATACCTATCTCTCCAGTTGCTTTATTGGTTCTCTCTGCAAGCCTTTTAACTTCATCAGCAACAACAGCAAAACCTCGACCGTTTTCTCCTGCACGAGCTGCTTCTATCGTAGCATTTAATGCAAGTAGATTTGTCTGATCTGAAATATCTTTTATAAGACTTATGACCGTTGTAATACTGCTAACATTTTCATTCATCTGCTCTATGGCATCTGCTGTATTTGTAACTAATTCACTAAGTTTAGAGATCTCTTTTGCAGTTTTTTGAGCTGAATTAAAAGTTTTATTGGCAGATGTTTCTGCATCTTTGGTTAAGGCTGTAACTGCTGTAAATGAGTCTTGTGTCTTATTGATATCAGCCGTAATAGTATCAAAGCTTCCTTTCATTCCTTTATTGAATCCACTAAATGCAGTTGATAGCTCTCCCATCGTTTTATATCTTTGACTAGCTTTTATTGATAATACTGCTGTTTGTATAGAGTTGGCTGTTTGTATAAACTCCCCGTGAAAACCACTTGGATACATATTTCTATGCATTTTACCTTCACTAACAGCTGATATAGTAGATCTTGTCTCTCTTAAAATAATCTCCATCTGATCAAGAGTATTGTTAATATAGATTGCAATTTCTTCAAGTTTAGATTCATTTTTATGCACAATTACACGAGTGGATAAATTACCGTTTTTTGCATCTTTTAAAGTTTTTGCAATTTTATCAAGTAACTCATTTTCATATAAATTAACTGCTCTTTTTGTTGGAATAAAAATAGCTAAAATCGCCAATACAATCAATGCAACACCTATAAGAAAATAAGAGTTTATAATTAAAAAGATAGAAGATATAGAGATTAAAACCAAGAGCACAATTACTTTTAAATTTTTAATACTGTTCAATTTTTTACTTTAATACTATTTTGAAGATTTATGATAAATTCATCATAAGTAGTTTGATTTTGGCTAAGAAAATCATCTAAAAGCTTTGATGAAGCTTCTAAGTTCTCCTTTTTTTCAGCATCAAGAAGTAATTTGTAAATAGGGATAATTGTCTCAATGGCACTTTTAGGAGCTTTTCTTCTAACAGAAGTATAACTAATAATATCACCATTAGTATCCAAATCAGCTGTAATACAAGCAAATACCCAGTAGTAACTACCATCTGCACATAAGTTTTTTACAAATCCAAAAAACTCTTTTTTACCTTGAATTAAACTCCAAGCAATTTTAAAAGCAAGAGCTGGCATATCAGGGTGTCTTATGATATTGTGATTTGCATTTATCAAATCAGAGACCTTATATCCAGCCATTTTTGCAAATATCTCATTACAGTATATAATTTTACCTTTTGTATCTGTTTTAGATACTATAAAATCTTCATCATTGAGCTTTTTCTCTCTACCGCTTATAGATATTTTTTTCAATCTGAAACCTAAAATTTTAGTTTAAACCTGAGTTGTAACTCAAATTTCAAATATTATAAGAAAAAATAGTTAGCAAATAGTCTGATTAATAAATATTTAAATAATAACCCATACCATAAACATTTTCTATAGCTTTTGGAGGTAACTTAACCCGTAAAGCACTTATCAATGTTTTAATTGTAGACTCTTTATACTCTCTATCTTCATTAAACCAAATCTCTTCATAAATATCTTGGTAACTAACTTTTGCACCATTACTTGATATTAAAATTCCTAATAGGCTAATCTCTTGCTTTGTAAGTAAAATTTGCTGTTGTTTATAAAAAAGTTGTTGTTTACTCTTATTCCAAGTATAAAAACTATTTTTATAAAACCATAAATTTATTTTGTTATTTGATTTCAATTTTTGATTTAATTTTGCCAATGCATGTTTTAAGATATCTCTTTGGATAGGTTTTTCAAGATATGTCACTAAACCAATTTCAACCGCTTCTATTAAAGTTTCTTTATCTGATCTTGCGGTTAATAAGATAATACTAATCTCACTACTATCTTCTCTTATTTTTCTAGCTACCTCTAAGCCATTTAAATAAGGCATGTTGATATCTAAGATGACTACATCAGGTCTATTCTCTTTATAAATAGCCAAAGCTTGCTCTCCATCAACAGCCGTATAAACATATCTAAAATAATTTTGGAAATAGCTACTATAGTGCTTTTGAATATCTAATTCATCTTCAGCATATAGCAATACCATCTGCTTTAAAAGGTTCATATATTCATTGTACCCTCCAATAGTTAGGAAAAAGAAAGTTTTTTAAATTTTATAGTAAACTTTGCACCTTTTTTCTTATTTTGCACTAACAACTCTCCACCTAAACTCCCTGTAACAATAGAATTTGCGATGTAAAGACCTAGTCCTGTTCCTTGTAAATTATTTTTTGTTGTAAAATAAGGTTCAAAGATATTGCCGATTATATTCTCATCAATTCCACCTGCATTATCTTGAATATCTATAACTATCTCTTTATCACACTTATATAAAAAGATAATTATAACTCTATTTTTTGTATCATTCAAGATAAAAGCATCTTTTGCATTGCTAATTATTGTCAAGATTATCTGCATAAGTTCAGATTTAAAAGAGTTAATTTTTATATCTCTACTACCTTTTATCTCTAACAATATTCTCTCATTTTTTAAAGATACAGAGAGTAAACTCCGAGTACTTAACAATAGTTCTTTAATACTAAAAATCTCTTTTTTCTTTTTAGGATTAAAAAAATCACTAAAGTCTTCTATCGTTTTTGACATATATGCTGTTAATTTTTCAGCTTCATTTAAATAGTTATTAAAGCTATTTTTATTAAGTCTACTATTTTCATAATCATAGTCTAAATTAACTAAAAGACCATTTAGACTAGCAAGTGGCTGTCTCCACTGATGAGAAATATTTGTAATCATCTCTCCTGTTGATACAAGTTTACTCTGCTGATTAATCATGTTATCTTTATCTTTTGATTTTTCAAGTTCTTCTCTCATTTTTATCTCTAAATCTCTATTTAATTTATGTAAAAGATATTGTCTATAAAGTACAAATAGTATTATTACAAAAAATATAGACAGTACCTTGTAGATAAAAGAGTAATCTACCTTATTTTCAACAGTTACAAATAGATATCTATTTTTTATACTAGCATGCTCTTTTGGTGTCAATTTATCTATTGCTTTTTGAAAAATGCTATTTAAAAGTGGTTCATCTTTGCTAGTTGCAATTGATAACTCTAAATGTTCATCAAGTTTAGAGATTACTTTTATCTCACCTAAATATTCATTTTGAATTTTACTCCCAACTACTTCAAGTGCCTCTATATAGCCATCTAATTTAGAATTCTCAATAAGCTTCAAACCATTTTCTAGAGTATCTATCTCTTTTATATCTATATTTTTATACTTATTTTTCAATAATTCAAAATAAGCATACCCTTTTGTTATACCAATTTTTTTATTTGATAACTCTTTAAAATCTCCAACAAATGGCTTACTCCCTTGCCCAATAACAACTAAGTTAGAGTAAAAATATGGTTTTGTAAAATCCATATACTCTTCTCTTTTAGGTGTTCGCATAGCAAATGGTAAAATATCACATTTCTTCTCTTTTAAAAACTCCAAAGACTCTGTCCAATCTTTAGTCTTAACTAATTTTATGGGTATATCAATTGTTTTAGAGAAAATCTTTGTATACTCATAACTCATCCCTTTATGTTCACCATTTTTATCTATCTTTTCAAAAGGAAACCAATTTGGATCAATACACATAGTAATACTATCTCTTTTATTCAAATAACTACGCTCTTTCGATGTAAGATTGATATTTTTTACTAAATTATCATAAATGAAATTATCAAAGTTTAATTTTGAATTTTTATCTATTATCTCTAATTCTATTAAGTTTTCCGCTATCATTTTAACTCGCTCAATATCAATACTGCCTATTGGATACAGTTTTGGTAATATAAGATTCTCTATCTGTTTAGCTTCATAAATAAGTGCATCTTTTGATTTATTTTGTGTATTATATTTTTTTAAAATTAGCTCAATTACTCTATTTTGGTGCTTCAATGCATATTTCCAACCTCTTATGCTAGCATCTTTAAAAGCTTTTACTCTATGTGGATTTTTATTTAACTCATCTTGGGATGTAAAAAGGTTAACATCATAAAACTCTGCACCATAAACTGTAGGATTAAAAACATTATATTTTATACCTCTTTTATCTAAAAAATAAGTCTCATTTGTTGTAAATACAGTCATAGCATCTACTTTTTTATCTATGAAATCATCTATATTGAATGTTGGTTTTACCAATGTATATTGGTCTGCATCTAACCCAAATTTTTTAAACATCATCATAATCATAAGCTCTTCTTCAACACTCATAATCTTTTTTCCAATTAAATCACTAGGTAGCTTAATATCTTTTTGAGATACTAAAGCTAAAGCTGACTGCTTAAAAAAGTTTGCCATAAAAACTACAGGTTTACCCTCAAGATAACTAGATACAAGGTTTGCATAAGTTGTGGCATATTGAACTTTATTATTTAAAACATCTTCGATGATATTTATATCATTTGTATACTCTATAAACTCAACATCAAGTCCAACTTCTTGGTAAAAACCTCTCTCTTTTGCTGCATAAAATCCAGCAAATTCAAATTGGTGTTTCCATTGTAGTTGAAGTTTTACTTTCTCTAATTTTACCTCATTTGCAAAAATCGAAGATATAAAAAGTAAAACTAAGAGAACTATTTTCATTTTACCTCCAATTAAGAGAAAAAAAGGTTTTTTAAAACTAGAGTGATACCTAAAATATCACTCTAAATTATTTTTTAAAAATCTCTTTAAGATCTTTTTCAATAGTCTTTGTCTCAATCTCACCTATATAATATTTATTATCAGGATCAGCTTTGTAGATGTCCGTTAATGTCTGATACTTTCCATCTTTTAAAACAACTTTAAAAGGTATTTGTATCGTTCTTTTATAGCCTATATCTTTAAGAATCAAAGATATAATCTCTTCATTTTGTTTTGAGTTAGTTATAAAGTAATACCCTCCATACTTAAATCTAAACTCATCATTTACATATTGATTTGTAACCTCTTCAAAAGTATTAAGAGCAATTATCAAAAACTTATCTGCATATTTTACTTGAAGTTCAGTTAAGTGTTGAGCCTCTTTTTGACAAGGGGCACAATATGTCGCATACATATCAAACATAACAACTTTATGCTCATGACCCACAACAACAAAACCATCATCTGTTTTTTTTAGGTTATACTGAGCCCCTGAGTTTATATCTTTTAATAAAAATGTTTTAGGCCCACTTTTTGTCTCTTTAACCTCTTTTGCATCTTTTGAATCAGAACAAGCTGTAAAAAATAGTAAAACAGAAGCAACAAGCAGTGTAAGTATTTTTTTCATAATTATTCCTTATTTATCAATTTCAGATTTAATCATCGCTTTTAACTCTTCATATCCAAATTTTTGTAAAGGCTTTCCATTTACAAAGAAACCTGGAGTTTTTCTAACACCAAGAGTTTTTGCATCTGCTATATCTTGTAAAACTATAGCCTCTAATTTTGGATCTTTCAAATCTTCTTGAAGTTTTTCAGTGTCAATTCCTGCACTTGGTAAAATCCTCCATACCATTTTAATATTTGGTTTATGGTGACTTGCCCACTTATTTTGGTGGTGAAAAAGAACTTCTAATGCTTCAAAATATTTATCTTGTTTTTTCGCAGCTTCTAAAATTTTCACTATATAATCAGAATCAGGATGAAATGGCGCATATCTGAAAACATGTCTAATTTGACCAGGATTCTCTTGCATAATCTTTTTAACAAGTGGATAAAAAGCTCTACAAGCTTCACAAGCTGGATCAAAAAACTCAACAAGAGTCACCTTTGCATCTTCAGGACCTACTATGGTAGAGTGTTCTCTTATAAAAACTTCATTATTACTCTTAGATATTTCATCTATCTTCTCACTTTGACTACCTTTATAAAGATAACTCCCAAGTACAAATAACAGTGCCAATCCAATAATGGAAAACAGTATAACTTTTTGTTTATTCATGATGATAACCTTTTTTTTAATATAATTAGCAAAATCAATATAATCGAAAATGCAATTAATGATAGCATAGGGATTGTTAATATATCAAACCAAGAGATATATTTAGCCGAACAAGGTACTCCTTGTGAACAAGGTGCTGCACTCTCTGGTATAATTTCATACTGTAAAAGATTGTGATAAATAGCTATTAGCCAACCTACAAAAGCAAGCGGAAAAGCATATCTAACCACATTTTTATCAAATGGGAAAAGCCCAACAAGAAAGATAAAAACCAAAGGATACATCAAAATTCTCTGATACCAACAAAAAGTACAAGGAGGAAACTCCATAACTTCACTAAAAAATAGACTCCCTAAAGTAGCGATAATAGCTACTAACCAAGCAAAAAATGCAAGATTCCAATTTGTTGCTGATGATTGTTGATTGTTTCTCATGATTTTATGATAACCCTTTTCATTTTATAATAACATCCTTTAGCTGAAATTTCTACAATGATTACTTTGATTATTTATTTGAGCCTCTGAATAAGTATTCTTGAAAAAACATGAAAGGGGGAAGTGTAGTTAAAATTATATTTGTACACAAATCAAATATAAATATTTTATTTAGAGCTTGGAAAATTCCCAAACTCTAAATATTAATCTAAGCCATAGCTTCTTTAGCATACTTCTCACCAAGCTCATATGCTACTTTATTCACATCATGAACCTTAGGTGGTACTTTTGAAAGCATAACATCAATAAGAGTATCTTTATCAATTGCATTCATCATAGTGTTTGCAATAGCAAGTGCTACAACTGATTGAGTAATAACATTCCCTACCTCTTCTTTAGCAATAGAGATGATAGGTATCTCAATAATATTCCACTTTTTTCTATCTTCATCAGTTGGATGAACAAGATTAGGGTCAATAACTATAACACCACCATCTTGAACACCATTTTTAAATGATTTATAACTTACATCTGCAACTGATAACATAAAACCAATTTCACCATCATTTGCATAAGGGTAATAGATTTCATTATCATCCAAAGTGATATCAACAACAGTTGGTCCACCTCTAACCTGTGATGTATAAGTTGCAGTTTTTAGTCCATATCCACCAGTTTTAATTTTTGCAGCTGCAAAAATCTCACCGGCAAGAAGAACACCTTGTCCACCAACACCTGTAAATCTCATCAAAGTTCGTGCCACTATGTCTCCTTATATTTTTTTAGTAAAGTCATCTTGAGTAATTTTATTTCTCTTACCTTGATGTACTTTTATAATCTCTTCATTCATATCACAATACTCATCAGCCTCTGTATCATGGTGTAAAATACCAGTAGGGAGTATATTTATTTGCTCCTCTTTACTTAACTCATCATATTTCTTTTTAGGCATAGTAATATCATCAATCCATTGAAGGTTATCCATAGCACTTACCATTTTATTTTTACGACCTAAGTTAATATGGCAATTTGATAATGCTTCTGCCATTGAAAAACCTTTATGTGAAAATGCAGCAACAAACATCTTTTCTAACTTTTTAGGATCAATCATACTCTCTCTTGCTACAAACGAAGCACCAGATGCAATCGCCAACGCACAAGTATCAAAAGTAGGATCAATATTTCCAGCTTTTTGGGTTACTGTCCACATACCTTTTGGAGTAGTAGGAGAAGTCTGAGAGTTTGTTAAACCATAAATAAAGTTATTAATTACAATCATAGTCATATCAATATTTCTTCTACATCCGTGAATTGTATGGTTACCACCAATCGCCAATGCATCCCCATCACCTGCCACACAGATAACATGCTTTGTTGGATTAGCTAACTTAATACCAGTTGCATAAGCTACAGTCCTACCATGAGTTGTGTGAACTGTGTTAAAATCAACATATGATGAAAATCTTCCTGAGCATCCGATCCCAGAAACTACACATACATCATCTTGATTCCAACCCATCTTTTCAACAGCTCTTACAAAGGCTTTAAGTATAACACCATCACCACACCCCCAACACCAAAGTGTCGGCATTTTTTCAATTCTTAAATATTTTTCATAATTAAATGCCATCTTATAACTCCTTTACTTTACTAACTATTTCATGTGGAGAGATTGGTCTTCCATTTACTTTAAAGAGACCCTCAATATCTAATCTTGAAGTAGCTCTCTCAACTTCGCTATGAAATTGACCGATATTTAACTCAACTACCAATATTTTCTCAATCTTATCTGCATACTCTTTCATCTTTTCAGCAGGAGATGGCCAAATAGTTATAGGTCTAAAAAGACCAGCTTTAATGCCATCAGCTCTTAAATGCCTAATAGACTCTTTAGCAGCCAAAGATACAGAACCATATGCAATAATCATAACTTCTGCATCATCCATCATAAACTCTTCATAAGATTCAATCTCATCTTTATGTGCTTCAACCTTATCTTCAAGTCTTTGAATAAGCTTTCTACAAGTCTCTATCTCTTCAGTTGGAAAACCTCTTTTATCATGATGAAGACCAGTAAAATGGTATCTATACCCTTTAAACATTGGGTTTAAAACCGCAGGCTCAGTTGGTCCACACTGATATGGAAAGTACTCTTCAGCCGGACCATCAAAGCTTTTTCTAGGAACAATTCCAGCTTTTACTTCCTCTTTTGTTGGAAGCATAGCTTTTCCGTGCATATGACCTATAGTTTCATCTAATAAAACAATTACCGGCTGCATAAAACGATCAGCTATATTAAAAGCTCTAACAACCTCTGTATAACACTCAGCCAAACTACCAGCACAAAGAGTGATTGATTTATAATCGCCATGACTTGGGTTTTTAGACTGTAAAATATCTCCTTGAGATACACGAGTTGGAAGACCAGTTGATGGACCACCTCTCATAACATTTACACAAACCAACGGCACTTCTGCCATCTGTGCTAAACCTAAGTTTTCAGCTTTTAGACTCATGCCTGGACCAGAAGTTCCTGTCATTGTCCTAACGCCTGACATTCCTGCACCAATAACAGCACAAATTGCCCCTATCTCATCTTCCATCTGAATACAAGTACCGCCAACTTCGGGTAAAAAATCTGAAATAGTATGCATTATTTCACTTGACGGTGTTAATGGATATCCACCAAAAAATGTACATCCAGCATCAACTGCAGCAATTGCTGCTAATTCGTTACCAGTTGAAATTATCTCTCTTGTTGCCATTATTTAGCTCCTTCTAGTGACATAAAATTATTTGCAGCTACTGCTGCTTGTCTAGCTTTTGCTTCGTCTGTTAATTTTGCAAAACTATGTCCTGCTGCTTTATACTCTTGCTTATCTGCTACAAAAATAGCAAAATCTGGACAATTAAGCTCACAATCATTGCAACCTATACAAGACTCAGGATGTTCGATTGAAATCATCGCACCAAGCGTTGATGAATCTGCATATATCATACCTAATACTCCTGCAGGGCATACAGATACACAAATATCACATGCTTTACAGTTGCTTGTATTTATCCACACAGGTTGATCGCCTGGGTTTTTTGTTCTAAAACTTTCCATTAAATTTCTCCTATTTTTTATTTGCTAATACTTCAGCGATTGCTTTACCAATCTCTGCCGGGCTTACAACA
Organism: Campylobacterales bacterium; assembly: GCA_027068765.1. Lineage (GTDB taxonomy): Bacteria > Campylobacterota > Campylobacteria > Campylobacterales > QNZT01 > SZUA-1433. The sequence goes on along the minus strand of JAMOMC010000091.1, from coordinate 22,892 downwards.
ACTTTCACGCCTGCCGCTTCTAATGCTTCCATCTTCTCTTTTGCAGTTCCTGCACTACCACTCACAATAGCTCCTGCATGACCCATAGTCTTACCTTTAGGAGCTGTCTGTCCAGCGATAAATGCAACAACTGGTTTAGTAATTTGCTCTTTTATAAGTTTAGCAGCTTGAATTTCTAAATCTCCACCAATCTCACCTATCATTACAATTGCTTCAGTCTCAGGGTCTGCTTCAAACATTGGTAGTATTTGATTATATGAGAGACCAATTATCGGATCTCCACCTATTCCAACTGCTGTCGTAATACCATACCCCTCATTGCAAACTTGATTTGCACCCTCATAAGTTAATGTTCCAGACTTTGATATAAGTCCAACATTACCTTTTTTAAAAATAAAACCTGGCATAATACCAATCTTGCACTCATCAGCTGTGATAATACCAGGGCAGTTTGGTCCAATTGTCATCATGTTATGTTTTGTAGCATGAGCTTTAGCTGCTTGCATATCTTTTACAGGAGCACCTTCTGTTATAATAACAGCTAACTCAATTCCAGCCTCAGCCGCTTCCATAACCGCATCACCAACAAATGCAGGTGGAACAAAAATCATACTAACAGTTGCCCCTGTCTTATTAACAGCTTCATTCACTGTATTAAAAACTGGTTTACCTAGATGCTCTTGTCCTCCTTTATTTGGAGTAACACCACCTACAATATTAGTACCATATGCGATACATTGTTCAGCATGAAAACTTCCCTCTTTCCCCGTAAAACCTTGTACAATTACCTTTGTATCTTTGTTTACTAATATACTCATTTATGCTCCTTTCGCTGCTGCAACTGCTTTTGCAGCTCCATCACCTAAATCATTGCCAACAATTAAATTTGCAATATTTGCTTTTTTCAAAATTTCAGAAGCCTCTATCGCATTTGTACCATCAAGTCTAACAATAACAGGTACATTAACATCTGTAATCTTTGTGGCTTCAATAATACCATTTGCAATTCTGTCACATCTTACAATTCCACCAAAAATATTTACAAAAATCGCTTTCACTTTAGGGTTTTTCAAAATTATCTCAAAACCTTTTGCAACAGTTTCAGCATTAGCACTCCCTCCAACATCTAAAAAGTTAGCAGGTGTTCCACCCATATAATTTATAGTATCCATAGTCCCCATAGCAAGTCCAGCTCCATTTACCATACAACCAATCTCACCATCAAGTGCTACATAAGATAGACCATATTTAGAAGCTTCAACTTCATCCGCATCCTCTTCACTAAGATCTCTCATAGCTAAAATATCAGGTTGTCTCCCAAGAGCTGAGTTATCAAATCCCATTTTTCCATCAAGTGCGATAAATTCACCACTTCCTGTTTTTACAAGTGGATTTATCTCAATCATTTCAGCATCATTATCCATATAAAGTTGATATAGTTTTTTTGCGAATGTGATGATATTTTTCTGCTCACCCTTATCTGTTATACCCAGACCAAATGCAAGTTCTCTCCCGTGAAAACCCTGAAAACCAATAGCAGGATCAACAGGGATTGTAATAATTTTTTCAGGAGTCTCTTCAGCTACAGTCTCAATATCCATACCACCTTCAGTTGAAGCCATAATAAGAGGCATCTCTAACTTTCTATCTAATACAACAGAAAGATAAAGCTCATCTTTTATATCTGCACCATCTTCAATATAGAGTTTTTTAACAAGCTTTCCTTCAGGTCCAGTTTGATGAGTCACCAAAGTCATGCCAAGTATCTCATCAGCAAACTGCTTAACTTCATCTAAACTTTTAGCTAGTTTTACACCACCACCAAGCCCTCGACCACCTGCATGGATTTGTGCTTTCACAACCCAAATAGGTCCGCCAAGCTCTTTAGCATTTAAAACCGCTTCATCCACACTTAAAGCAAGTAATCCTTTAGGTGTTGGTATGCCATACTTATTAAAAATCTGCTTCGCCTGATACTCGTGTATATTCATATAATCTCCTTGTAGTTAGATTTACTTAAAATTTTTTTATGCTTTTGGTGCTATCATATCTTCTGGTTTAACATACTTATCAAACTCATCCTCTGTTAAAAAGCCCAAGTTTATAGTCTCTTCTTTTAAAGTTGTACCATTTTTATGAGCTGTTTTTGCAATCTTTGCTGCATTTTCATACCCAATATGAGGATTTAAAGCTGTTACTAACATCAATGAGTTATGTAAAAAATGATCTATATTTTCCACATTTGGCTCAATTCCTACTGCACAATTATCATTAAATGAGACAATAGAATCACTCATAAGTCTAACTGATTGTAAAAAATTATATGCAATTACTGGCTTAAATACATTTAACTCAAAGTTACCTTGAGATGCAGCAACCCCAATTGCCACATCATTTCCCATAACTTGACAAGTGACCATAGTTACAGCTTCACTTTGAGTTGGATTTACTTTTCCAGGCATGATTGAACTTCCTGGTTCATTTTCAGGAATAGAAATTTCACCAATTCCACACCTTGGACCCGAAGCTAACCATCTTACATCATTCGCTATTTTCATCATATCAGCAGATAGTGCTTTTATGGCTCCGTGAGTAAAAACAAGTGCATCATGAGAAGTAAGTGCGTGAAATTTATTTGGTGCTGTTATAAAATCGTGTCCTGTTAACTGGGATATTTTTTTAGCAACTCTCTCACCTAACTCTGGATGAGCATTTAAACCTGTTCCAACAGCAGTTCCACCAAGAGCTAACTCTCTTACAGCTTCAAGTGAAGTATCTATCATCTTGTGTGATTTTTTAAGCATCTCACTCCAGCCACTTATCTCTTGCCCAAGAGTTATAGGTGTTGCATCTTGGAGATGTGTTCTTCCTATTTTTACAATTGACTCAAACTTAGCTGACTTCTCATCAAGTGTATTTTTTAATTTTAAAATAGCAGGAAGCAGACTCTCTTCTACAGCAATAATAGCAGCGATATGAAGAGCTGTTGGATAAGTATCATTTGAGCTTTGAGATTTGTTTACATCATCATTTGGATGTACTAATTTTTCGACTCTAAAATCACCACCTAAAATCTCAGTTGCACGATTTGCTAAAACTTCATTATTGTTCATATTTGATTGAGTACCAGAACCTGTCTGCCAAACAACAAGTGGATAGTTGTCATCAAGTTTTCCATCAAGCATATCATCAGCAGCTTTAGCAATCGCATCCGCTTTTTTTGCATCTAACTTTCCCAGATCTTTATTTACAAGAGCAACTGCTTTTTTTAAGTATGAAAAGCCTCTTGTAATCTCATAAGGCATCTTCTCTTCACCAATTGCAAAGTTATGTATACTCCTTTGAGTTTGTGCCGCCCAATATGCATCTTTTGGTACTTGTATCTCTCCCATTGTATCTTTTTCTATCCTTGTACTCATCTTTATTTATCTCCAAAAAAATTATTTTCATACAGTATATCTATAAGCGATTGAACTGAAGCAACCGAGTTTTTAAACTGCTCTTGCTGTTTTTTACTTAACTTTATCTCATCAATAATTCTCTCAACTCCGTGAGAACCAATCATTGCAGGAACTCCACTAACAACATTGTTATAGCCAAATTCACCATCAAGATAGACAGCACATGAGTGTATCTGCTTTGTATCTCTCAAAATCGCTTCAACCATCATAGCAGTAGATTTTGCAGGAGCATAATAAGCTGACCCTGTTTTTAACAAAGAGACTATCTCAGCTCCACCATTTTTTGTCTTCTCAACAACTTCATCAATCTCTTCATCTGATAACAGATCGGATATTGGAACACCAGCAACTGTTGTAAACTTTGAGAGAGGAACCATATCATCACCATGTCCTCCCATAACAGAAGCTCTAATTTGTCCTGAACCAAACTCTAGTTTTTCATATATAAAATGTGCCATTCTAGCACTATCTAAAATTCCAGCCATTCCCATAACTCTCTCTTTTGGAAACCCACTCTCTTTAAGTGCAACATAAGTCATAACATCAAGAGGGTTTGCAACTGTTATGATGATTGCATTTGGAGCATATTTAACTATATCTTTTACAATTTTTCTAGTAATTTCTGCATTTCCAATTAGAAGATCGTCACGACTCATACCTGGAGTTCTTGGTATTCCAGCTGTTATAACAACTATATCACTATCAGCTATATCTTCTGGTTTTTCAGCAGCTCTAACTACTGTATGTTGTCTTGCTGCATTTGCCGCTTGAGACATATCTAATGCTTTTCCCTTAGCTATATCGATGTCACGACCACGAAGAACCACCTCATGACATAAACCGTTCATAGCTAAAATAAAGGCAACAGTAGAGCCGACATTTCCAGTACCAGCTACAGTTACTTTTTTACTCTTTCCCATAAAATCTCCAAATTTCATATTTCGCATATTATATATAAACTATGCTTATATTTACATAGTGAAAATATCACTATGTAAATTTATTTCTTATTAAATTGAATTAATTATAGAATTTAAAGTAGCAGACGGTCTCATTGCTTTTTCCGCTTTTGCATCATCTGGGTGAAAATATCCACCAATATCTTGAGCTTTTCCTTCAGTTGCCAAAAGCTCTGCAATAATTTTTTCTTCATTATCTTTTAAAGCTTTTGCAACTGGTGCAAATTTTTCAGCTAAAGCTTTATCCTCACTCTGAGAAGCTAAAGCATCTGCCCAATATTGTGCTACAAAAAAGTGACTCGCTCTATTGTCGGGCTCACCACATTTTCTTGAAGGTGCTTTGTTATTATCTAAGTAAGCTTGATTTGCAGCATCTAGTGCAGCTGTTACAACTTCAAGATCTTTTGAACTATTTTTTTGAGCAATAAATCTTAAAGATTCAGCAAGTGCTAAAAACTCACCAAGTGAATCCCATCTTAAATGCCCCTCTTCTACAAATTGATCAACATGCTTTGGAGCAGAACCACCAGCACCGGTTTCAAACAATCCACCACCTGCAATTAATGGAACGATAGAAAGCATCTTTGCACTTGTTCCTAACTCTAAAATTGGGTACATATCAGTTAAATGGTCTCTTAGTACATTACCAGTAGCAGCAATTGTATCTTTTCCTTCTCTCATTCTAGCATTTGAGTATTTTGTAGCACTTGCTACATCCATAGTTAAAATCTCTAATCCAGATGTATCATGACTTTTTATATATTCTTCAACTTTTGCTATAATATTTGCATCATGAGCTCTTTTTTCATTTAGCCAAAATACAACAGGAGAACCTGTAAGTCTTCCTCTCTCAACAGCTAATCTTACCCAATCTTGAATAGGAATATCTTTTGTTCTACTAAGTCTCCAAATATCACCCTCTTCTACATCATGGCTCATTAAAACATTTCCATCACTATCTTTTACTTCCATAGTACCAGCCTCTGAAACTTCAAAAGTTGTAGGATGAGAACCATACTCTTCAGCTTTTTGAGCCATAAGACCAACATTTGCAACATTACCCATAGTTGTAACATCATATTGACCATTTGCAACACAATCATCTACCATAGCTTTATGAAAAACTGCATATGAAGCATCTGGGATTACAGATACACACTCTTGTGGCTTACCATCAGCATTCCACATCTTACCACCATCTCTAATGACAACAGGCATTGAAGCATCTATGATAATATCATTTGAAGCATGTAAGTTTGTGATACCTTTATCTGAATCAACCATAGCCATATTTGGCTGAGTTGCATATGTAGCCTCAATTGCAGCTATAATCTCATCTTTTTTAGAAGATTTTTCTAATTTTTTATAAAGATCACCAAGACCCATGTTTGAGTTATAACCAATAGCATTAAACTCATCACTATATTTTGCAAATACATCCTTGAAAAATACTTCAACTGCATGACCAAATATGATTGGATCAGAAACTTTCATCATAGTAGCTTTCATGTGAAGTGACCATAAAACATCATTTTTCTTAGCTTCATCTAAAGTATCTTGTAAAAAACTTCTTAGTGCAGTTTTAGACATAAAAGTTGCATCTAACACCTCTTTATCTTGAATATCATCAAGCTTTTTAAGACAGTTACCATTTAACTCAATTGTAACACTTCCTGCACCTGATTTTATAACTGATTTTTCATTTGAGAAAAAATCTCCTCCACTCATGTGTGCAACATATGCTTTTGAAGGAGTTTCAAATGCTCTAAGTTTATGTGGATTTTTCTTTGCAAAATTCTTAACCGCAACCGCAGCTCTTCTATCTGAGTTACCTTCTCTTAAAACTGGATTAACCGCACTTCCAAGACAAGTTGAATACTTCTCTTTGATAGCTTTTTCTTCATCATTTTGAGGATCTTCAGGGAAATTAGGAATATCATAACCTTGACCTTGAAGCTCAGCTATACAGTCTTGAAGTTGTGGAACAGAAGCTGAAATATTTGGAAGCTTAATAATATTTCCATCAGCTTTTTGTACAACTGTACCCAAATATGATAACTCATCATCAATTTTTTGTGCATCTGTTAAATTTTCAGGGAAAGTAGATAAAACTCTTCCTGCTAATGAAATATCTCTAAGCTCAACATCAACACCAGCTGACTTTGTAAATGCATTTACGATTGGCAGTAGTGAATAAGTTGCTAGGGCTGGAGCCTCATCTATTTTAGTCCATATAATTGTTGACATTTTTTACCTCTTTTATTTTTTATATTGTTGTAGCGGATATTTTAACCCTAAGATTATATATTTTTTCTAAAAAAGTATCAAAAGTTACTTTTTGTAACATAATAAAATCTCAAGTGTTTCATTTCTTCACACTTTTGAGCTTTTTGATATTCAGAAGATGCTTTTTATATGAATTTGTAAAATCATGTTTACCACTTATATTTCTCATAAAGTAGAGATAATTCACATTTGCTGGATTTATTGAAGCTTCTATTGCCTCCTTTGTAACTGCACAAATTGGATGTGGAGGGAGTCCTTTGTTTTTATATGTGTTAAAAGGTGACAAATCTTCTCTTATCATTTTTGGTGTTACTTTTGTATTTGATTGATATTTATAATTTAGTGTGCCATCCATCTGTAAAGGCATATTGATTTTTAGTCTATTATAAATTACAGCAGAGATAAGTGGCATCTCTTCATCTCCTGCTGACTCTTTTATAATTATAGATGCAATGGTTATATATTTTTCAAACCACTCTTTTTCATTATATGTATTTAAAAGTTTATGAGAGAGTTTTTTGTGCTCACTAAGAGAGTTATTTACAAGATGCTTCACTAACTCTTCCTCATTTATCCCCATAGGAAGACTATAAGTTTCAGCAACTATAACACCATCTGGATAAGGAGCAAACTTCTCATAAGATGCAAACAATTTTGATATATTAAAATCAAACTTCTGTGAAAGTTTTTGAAAAAAGATCTCTTTTGTCTCACCTGGAATCAATGTAACATTTTTTACAGCAGCTTTTGAACTTGTAAGCTTTTTATAAAACTCATCTCTTGTAAGATTTTGAACACCAATGTCAATCCAGCCAGCTTGAGGAAATCCATACAATTTTACCAAATAATAGTCAAAAAACTGCATCTTAATTCCATTTTTATCAAGATGTGATAAAACAGATTTTGTTGAACCTTTTGGTATAAAAAGAGTTTCTGGTGTAGATATATTTTCATTAAGATAGTTTTGTAAATAGAGATAAGCTCCTCCTGCTAAAAAAAGGAGTAAAAAAGTAAAAACAGATATAAATTGAAAGAGTTTTTTAATCATATGAAGGCTTAGACCCTAAAGAGGGTCTAAACATATCCTTTATTGAACCATAGCAGTAAGTTCTTCTTTACTTACTTTATGAAAATTTAGATATTTATAAACTTCATCGCTCATCTCAGGCTTGATTTTATTTGGCACTATATCTAAATACTCCTCTTTTGTAGGAATACGACCCTTAAGAGCAACAACCGCAGCAAGTTCAGCAGAGCCTAAATATACTTGACTCCCTTTTCCAAGTCTATTGTCAAAGTTTCTAGTTGAAGTTGAAAATACCCAAGCATCTTTAGCCACACTAGCTTGATTACCCATACAAAGAGAGCAACCAGGAATCTCTGTTCTAGCTCCAGCTGCTCCAAATACAGAATAATAACCCTCTTCTTGAAGAGTTTTCTCATCCATTTTAGTAGGAGGACAAATCCAAAGTTTAGTAGGAACTGCACCCTCTCCTCGTAAAACTTCTCCACAAGCACGAAACAATCCGATATTTGTCATACAAGACCCAACAAATACTTCATCAATCTCTAATCTTAATCCAGCTTCCTTAATCTCTGTTAATGTTTTTACATCATCTGGATCATTTGGACAAGCCAAAATTGGCTCAGTTATCTCATTTAAATCTATATTTATAACAGCTGCATACTCTGCATCTTTATCTGCTTCTAAAAGCTCCTGAGTTTTTAACCAATCTTTCATCTTATCAGCTCGTCTTTGTAAAGTTGCGGCATCTTCATAACCTTGTGCAATTAACTCTTCGATTAATACTACATTAGATTCTAAATACTCAGCAACTGGCTCTTTATTTAACTTTACAGTACAAGCGGCTGCACTTCTCTCAGCACTTGCATCTGAGAGTTCAAATGCTTGCTCACATTTTAAATCTTCAAGACCTTCAACTTCTAAAATCCTACCTGCAAAAATATTTTTCTTACCCTTTTTCTCAACCGTCAATAAACCATCTTTTATAGCTTGATGAGGAATAGCATTTACCAAATCTCTAAGAGTAATTCCAGGTTGTAACTCTCCACTAAATTTAACTAACACAGACTCAGGCATAGTTAAAGGCATCATTCCAGTAACTCCTGCAAATGCAACAAGCCCACTTCCTGCTGGAAATGAGATACCAATAGGGAATCTTGTATGTGAATCTGCACCTGTTCCAACAGTATCAGGAAGACAGAGTCTATTTAGCCATGAGTGAATTACACCATCACCTGGGCGGAGAATAAAACCTTTTCTACTTGTCCAAAAATCTGGAAGTGTGTGTTGGAGTTTTATATCTGCTGGCTTTGGATAAGCTGCTGTATGACAAAAAGATTGCATAACCATATCAGCCCCAAAGTTTAAAGCAGCCAACTCTTTTATCTCATCTCTTGTCATGGGGCCTGTTGTATCTTGACTTCCTACAGTTGTAGCAACAGGCTCACAATATACACCAGGTTTTACACCATCCATGCCACAAGCTTTTCCTACCATCTTTTGAGCAAGAGTAAACCCTTTGCCATCATCATCTGGTTGATTTGGGATTAAAAATGCATCACTTGCTCCAAGTCCTAAAGCTTCTCTTGCACGAGCTGTTAATCCTTTTCCTATGATCAGAGGAATTCTACCTCCTGCTTGCATCTCATCTGGAAGTGTGTTTGGATTTACCTTAAACTCACTTACAACTTTTCCATCTTTTTCTATAACACCTTCAAATGTCTTCAATGTTATAACATCACCAGTCTCTAAGTTAGCCACAGGAGCTTCAATAGGCAGACATCCACTATCCTCAGCCGTGTTGAAAAATATAGGAGCGATAATATCACCAATAACAACACCACCCGTTCTTTTACCAGGAATAGAAGGTATATCTCTACCCATATGCCACTGAACAGAGTTTATACCTGATTTTCTAGAACTTCCCGTCCCAACTACATCACCAACATAAACTAAAGGGTTACCTTTTTTCTTTAACTCTTCCATAGTTTGAAGTGGATTATCCATACGATTTATCAAAAATGAGTTTGCATGAAGAGGAACATCAGCTCTTGTAAATGCTTCACTAGCAGGAGATAAATCATCTGTATTTGTCTCACCTGGGATTTTATAAACAGTTAAAGTCATCTCACTCTCAATACCTTTTCTATTTTTAAACCACTGTGCATCCGCCCAAGATTCAATAATCTCTTTTGCTTTTGCATTTCCACTATCCATAAGCTCTTTTACATCATTAAATGAGTCATAAACTAAAAGTGTATTTTTAAGCTGCTGGGCTGCACAATCAGCTACAGCTCCATCAATTTTCAAAGCTTCAACAAGTGGTTTAACATTAAATCCACCAAGCATAGTTCCTAAAATCTCACATGCTTTTACACTATCAATCGCTTCACAAGATGCATTTCCTTGAACAATATCATTTAAAAAAGCCGCTTTCACATAAGCTGCATCATCAACACCTGCTGGAATTTTGTTTTCAAAAAGATCCATTGCATAATCTTGATCTATAATTGGTGAAGCTTTTAAAAGCTCCACTAACTCTGCTACCTGCTCAGGGGTTAAAACCAATGGTGGTACATTTAATTTTTCTCTCTCTTGTGTGTGTAATTTATAATCATTGAGTAAACTCATCTATTCTCCTAAAAAATTTTGTATGATTATACTTAAATATAGTTTTAAGATAGAAGTAACTGTTACTATAAGTTACAGTAAAAAATTTGGAAGTTACAAATTGTTACAAGACTAAAGTTAACTAAAAACTTTTTTTTCATATATCTTATGTAAATCTTCAACATCTAAATCCAATTTTCTACAAAGTACACCCACTTTTAAAAGTTTATATAAAGTTATATCTCTATCTTTTAATTTCTGTATCTCTAGTTTAGTTTTATCAAGAGTCTTTGCCATCTCTTCATCTGTAACATTCATATTAATCTCTCCTTAAAAGAGCTAAGTCTACAGTAGATGCTATAAATATGAGTAAAAGATATTGTATTAGTTCTTTTTGTTAAACTCACTCTTTTTAAATTCAATTTTTTTAAGTAAATGCATAGCTTCTAAATCTTGCGAATCTAATTCAAGCTTTCTACATAAAACACCTAGTTTTAAAATTTTATACTCATTTTCATTATTTTTTTTCAAATATGAGATAGCTGATGGAGTTTTCTTAATCAATGTTGCAATCTCTTTATTTGAAATTTTCATATTTTAAATAGCCCTATTTTGTAGTTTGTTTAAATATAATAACTAAAACAATCTTTAAAACATTAATTTATTCTAAAATCTCCCTTTGACCTTTTGTATTTGGAGCAGAAATTACACCCATCATCTCTAACTGTTCGATAATACTAGCAGATCTATTGTAGCCTATTTGTAATCTTCTTTGTAGATATGAGATAGAAGTTTTTTTATCAGTTAATATAACATTTTTTGCATCTTCGTACAACTCATCAAAATCACCACTTCCACTTTTTTTATCACCCATAGTAACAACACTATCACTCACTCCTGCAACTGTAGGTTCTATTAAAAATGCTGGATTATACTCTACCTCTCTTTGTACTTTTAAAAACTCTACAACAGTCTCTATCTCTTTTTCTGTTACAAATGGAGCATGAAGTCTTATGAGCCCTGAACTTCCTGGAGGAGTAAAAAGCATATCACCACGACCTAAAAGACTATCAGCTCCTGGTGAATCTAAGATAACTTTTGAATCAATTTTTTGACCAACCCTAAAAGAGATACGGCTAGGAAGGTTCGCCTTTATCAATCCTGTAACTACATCAACTGATGGTCTTTGTGTTGCTACGATTAAGTGTATTCCACTAGCTCTTGCCATCTGTGCCAATCTTGCTATATAAAACTCAACCTCTTTTCCAGCTGTCATCATCAAATCAGCTAACTCATCGATAATAACTACGATATAAGGGAAAGGGTCATGGCTCTCTTTTTTTGCTTTTTCGTTGTAGTTTTCTATATTTTTAGTCTTTGTTTTACTCATCATTTTATATCGTCTTTCCATCTCAACAACCATATTTGCCAAAGCGATAATTGCCTGTTTTGCTTGAGTTATAACGGGAGTTAAAAGATGTGGTATATCATTGTATATAGAAAACTCTAGCATCTTTGGATCTATCATTAAAAGTTTTAAATCATCTGGTGAGTTTCTATATAATAGTGAGAGAAGCATGGCATTTATACCAACACTTTTACCACTTCCTGTTGTTCCTGCTATCAGAAGATGTGGTAGCTTTGTCAAGTCTGTAACAAAAGGGTTTCCAACTATATCTTTTCCAACTACCATAGTGAGAGGAGATGATGCTTTTTGAAAAATCTCAGATTGAAGTATCTCTTTTAAATAAATCGTCTCAATGCTCTTATTTGGTATCTCAATACCAACAACATCTTTACCTGGAATTGGAGCTTGAATACGAATAGTTTGAGCTTTTAAAGCCATCGCTAAATCATCTTGAAGAGTTAAAATCTTAGATACTTTTATATGTGCATCTGGACGAAACTCAAATGTTGTAACAACTGGGCCTGAGTATGTGCGAACAACATCACCTGTAATTTTAAACTGTTTAAGTTTCTCTATGAGGTCTTCTATCTTTTTATCTATTTCACTCTCATTTACATGTGATTTTCTTTTTGGTGTTGATTTTAAAAAGTCAAAATATGGCAACTTAAAGTTTTTTGGTTTTTTAGCTTTACCTTGTTTTATCTCTTTTAAAAGTTTTGTATTTTCCTCTATCTCCTTAACCATTTTTACTTTTGCTTTTTGAATTGGTTCTAAAATTTTCTCCTGTGGAAACAACTCTTGTGACTCTTTTTTAATAGCTAAGATTGTGTCATCTTCACTCTTTGCAATAACCTCTTCTTTAGAGCTAACTTGCTGGTTTAAAAATGCATCTATAGACTCTGGTAATTCTAATGTCTCTTGAATAGTCTGCTCTTTAGAATCCAAATCATAAGAGTTCAATTTTTTAAGAGGTTTTTTAGATATAACTTCTACAATTTTTGGCTCATCTTCTATATAAAAATCATCACTATTGTCTTTGTATAAAAAGTTATGAAACCTCTCTTTTATCCTCTGAATATAGTTATAAATAGTAAAATTTTCAGGCAAAGAGAGGCTAAGTATATCATTTAATAAAATAGATCCCAAAACAAAAGTAGCCAAGATAAAAATCCAAATCCCAGCCCCACCAATATAACTTTGTAAAAACCCTACAATAAAACCACCCAAAGCCCCATAGTAGTTTCCATCAACTACAAAAGCTTGAAAAACCAAAAAAGATATAAGAAGTAAAAAAGATGGTAAAATAAGCTTTTTTCTATCACTATTCATACTCTGGTTTTTATAAAGATTAAATCCAATCCAGATCAATAAAAAAGGATAAAAAAATGAAAAATATCCAAAATAGACCTTATTATAAATCCCGATATTAGCTCCAATTTTCCCAACCATGGGTGCATCTGGCCAAATTGTAGAGATGCCTAAAAAAAGTAAACACATTGCAATAAACATATATCTTAAAAGTCGTAAAATAGTTTTTCCTTAGCTTTAAATAATTTAACTGATTATACTAAAAAACTATTTTATTTTGATAATAAACTACAAAGTAGCAAAATTCCAAAAAGGTATCAGCTCATAATTTATGCTCTGCAACTCATAAGATGCTTCAACTTCCATAGTAACAACCAACACATTTAAAACCCCAAAACTTATAAGATGAGAGCTTATTCTCTCTAACTTTTTTTCAATCATATTTAGAGGTAAAAATGGAATTGTCAAGATCGCTTTTTTCTCACTTGGAAGATAAAAATCTATTGCATCTGTGTAATAGAAAACTTTATCTCTCTTTAAAAGCTCTAAAAAAACAATATTTTCAAACCTCTTTATAAAATCTTTCTCAAAACTAAGAACACTCCTTAAAGCAAAATCTATCAAATATAGTTTTTTTACAGCTGTTTTTTTTTCAAACTTTTCCACTAAAAAAAGAACATACTCATCTTGAAGCTTTTTACAATAAGCATAGAATGTATCTTTAGAAATTTTATGCTTAAGCTTTATCTTTAAAAATAACTCATGCATTGATACTGTTCGTCCTTGCTTTGAAGATAGAAGTTGAAGCATATGCATCTGTAAATCATTTTTTGCAAATTTTTGTAAAAAAATCTGATATACATTTACAAAGTCCTCTCTAGATACTCTTTTTAAAGCTGGAAATGTTCCAATTACTGCAAAATTACTAAAAGTAGCTTCCATATTTTCATACCTACTCTCAAATGAGATAAACTCCTCAAAATCAAGTGGATATAGTGTCAAGATAGTAAAATTTTCTAAAGTAGTTTTTCTATTTGTTGTTATAATTACCTCTTGGCAAAAAGGTATCTCAAAATTAAAATTAAAATTTTCCAACACAAGCAGGTTTATCTGATATTTTTGTAAAAACTGTGGTAACTCTTCAGATATATCCACACCTTTAAGCCTAAAATCATCAAAATCAATATATAAAAAACTACCTCTTTTTCTCAAAGATAGATAGTCATAAATCATACTGCTCTTACCAGCCCCTTTGGGACCTAAAAGAAGTATTTTTTTTGTGTTAAATGAGAGTTTTCTCACATTTAATGTTACTTTTTTAAACTCTCTTGTGTAAAGTATCTCTAATATATCCATCTTTCACTATCTTTAAATTAAAATTTGAGTACAATCTGCGACTTTAATTGTACAATATTAACGGAGAAACTTTGATTAATCTTAAAAACTACGAAAAATTTAACATAAAAAATGGACTACTATCAGGGATGGTTGTAGCTGTTGCTCTTGTTCCTGAGGCTATTGCATTTAGTTTTATCGCTGGTGTTAGCCCTCTTGTTGGAATGTATGCAGCTTTTATACTAGGTCTCATAACTGCTCTTTTTGGTGGAAAACCTGGAATGATTTCGGGAGCAACTGGAGCTGTTGCGATTGTTTTTGTGGGGCTTGGTTTAGCAGTTGCTAAGTTAAATCCGCATCTTAGTGGTGAAGCACTCTCTATGGAGATACTTCACTACATACTTTTTACCACCATTGTTGCAGGCTTGCTTCAAGTGCTTGTAGGGGTTTTTAAGATGGGAAAATTTATCCGTCTTGTTCCTCAACCTGCCATGTATGGTTTTGTTAATGGCCTTGCTATCGTTATAGCTTTGGCTCAACTTAGTTTTTTTAAATCAAGCGATTATGATACATTAGATAGCTGGAGTGATATTTTAATACACAGTTTTAGTGAAAATTACTGGATGTATATCATAACTGCTATCACTATGGCTATTATGTACTATATGCCAAAAATCACAAAAGTTATACCCTCTGGTTTAGCTGCTATTGTATTTTTGACTCTTATTGTTTATATTACAAACTTAGATACAAAAACCATATCAGATTTTGCAAATATAGAGGGAGCCTTCCCATCTTTTGTTATGCCAGATATGTCACTTTTTTCATTTGACTCTTTTATGATTATATTGCCATATGCTATTTTAGTGGCACTTGTTGGACTTATAGAGTCTCTTTTAACACTCTCTGTTTTGGATGAGATGAGCGGAACTAGAGGTAGTGGAAACAAAGAGTGCATAGCTCAAGGGTGTGGAAATATAACAAGTGGGTTTTTTGGTGGAATGGCTGGGTGTGCTATGATTGGACAGAGCATCATTAACTTCACTTCAGGTGGGCTTGGACGAGTATCATCTGCAACTGCTGCAATACTGCTTATAATCTTTGTTGTAAGTTTAAGTGATTTGATAGGAGTTATTCCTGTTGCTGTACTTGTTGGAATTATGTTTATGGTTAGTATTGGGACTTTTGAATTTTCTAGTATTTCTCGTATCAAGTATATGCCTCGTCATGATGCTTTTGTTTTGATTTTAGTTACGATTGTGACTGTATTTTTTGATTTAGCGATTGCTGTAATTGCTGGTATTATCATCTCTGCTTTGGTTTTTGCTTGGCAACATGCTAAAATATATTCAAAAGGCAGAATAGAAGAAGATGGAGTTAAAATTTATGATATAAATGGACCTCTGTTTTTTGGTTCAGTCACCTCTTTTAATGAGCAGTTTGATTTAGAAAATGATCCAAAAAATGTTGTTTTAAATTTTAAAGATGCTAGAGTCATGGATATATCAGGAGTTGAAGCTATAGATGCAATAACTAAAAAGTACAAAGATAGCGGAAGAGTTTTGACAATCAGACATATCAGCAAAGATTGTAAAAATCTTCTAAAAGAGGCTGGGCCATTTTGCACCTTTGCAGAAAATGACCCAACATACAAAGTAGCAGCAAATTTATAAAAAAGGAAAGAAAGATGACAAGTATAGAAGATACAAAAAAAGAGATGAAAAAGTATGAACAAATTAGAAATGAATTCTACGATTATTTAGATACAAATATCAAAAAAAGTACCAATGATCAATTTGATTTTTCAAGCCCACAAAGTTTAGATGCGAAAGAAGCATATGAACACTTTTTTAAACTAGACTATCAAGCAAGAAAGATAAGAGGACTTCTCTTTGAAGCTAGGGATATGAAATAAAATAGTGTCTTTTATAGAGATAAACAAAACAGACTATTTTCATAATTTAGAAATTTTATCTACTAAAGCTGGAGGGAAACAGAGAATAAGTGTTGTCTTAAAAGATAATGCTTATGGACACTCTCTTTTGATTATGGCAAAGCTATCATCAGAGTTTGGAATAAAGAGAGCTGTTGTTAGATTTAGCGAAGAGGCTATAAAGATTGAGCCATTTTTTGAACATATAATCATACTCTCGCCAAAAAAAGGTGAAAAAGAAAATCCAAAATTTTCATATGTTATAAACGACTTAACACAAATCCCCCTACTCTCCCAAAATTGCTCAATTCATCTAAAAGTTGATACAGGAATGCATAGAAATGGTATAGATATTTCACAGGTTCAAAAAGCTTGCAAACTTATCAAAAACTTAGATGGTGTTTTAACTCACTTTAGATCAGCTGATAAGCTCTCTTCAGAGCTATTTTGGCAAAAAAAAATTTGGGAAGATGTTAAAAAAGAAGTTTTAAAACTAAGAGAGAAAAGACCTCTTTTTCATAGTGCAAATAGTGCGGCTTTATTAAGAGATGAAAAATGTTATGATGATTTTGCAAGATGCGGAATTTCAACATATGGCTACCACTCACTACCCTCATCTTTTAAAACACCAAAATTAAAACCGATACTCTCTTTATGGGCTGAAAAAATCGCCACAAGAAGTTTAAATAAAGGAGATAGAGTTGGTTATAGTGGAGAGTTTGAAGCTACAAAAAAGATGATGATTTCAACTTATGATATAGGTTATGGAGATGGGTTTTTTAGATTTGATGGAGAGGGTGAACTTCTTAATGGTGAAAAAAAACCATTTCTTGGAAAAGTATCAATGGACTCTTGTGCATTTGAGTCAGACAAACAAAAAGTCTCTATCTTTCAAGATGCATCTTATGTAGCAAATCACTTTAATACAATTAGCTACGATGTATTGGTAAAACTCTCTACTTCAATACCTAGAGTTGTTGTTTGATGTATCACTATAAGTATGAAGAGTTTGTTCAAGATTTAGAGCTTTTATGTAAGTTTATGGGAGATTATAAACCAGATATTATTTTGGCAGTTGCTCGTGGGGGTGTTACTTTTGGACATTTTATGGCTGAAAAGTTAGACCTTAGAGAGCTTTACACTCTAAACTCTATCCATTATGATAATATGAAAAAACTTCCTACTATCAAAATCTCTAACATTCCAAATCTACCTGCATATAAAAAAATATTAGTTTTAGACGATATTGTAGATAGTGGTGAGAGCTTAAGAGAGATTATGAGAGTATTAGAACAAAAATTTCCAAAAACCTCTTTTAAAACAGGTGCAATTTTTTATAAAAAAGATGCAGTTTTTACTCCAGATTTTAAGATAAAAGAGGCACATGATTGGATTGAATTTTTCTGGAGTAATCCATAATTTCATTAAAATAATTAAATATATTTAATTTTTAATTATTTTTTGATATAATCACCATATATTCGAAACGAAGGTTCTTAATGAAGATTGACATATACCAAGTAGATGCATTTACTGATACAATTTTTAAAGGACAAAGCTCCGCAGTTTGTCCTCTTGATAAATGGATTGATGACTCTTTAATGCAAAAAATTGCATCTGAGACAAATCTCAGTAAAACAGCTTTTTTTGTAAAAAAAGAAGATGGAATATATGATATAAGATGGTTCGCACCAGAACACGAAATCACACTTTGTGACCATGCAGCACTTGCTAGTGCTTATGTTATCTTTAACTATTTTGATAAAAAATCAAAAAAAGTCACACTAAATACCTTAAGTGAAAATATAATAATTTACAAAGATAAAGAGCTGTATCTTATGAGTTTTCCAATCTCTATGCCAACACTTTACAAGCAGACAAACCCAATCTTTAGTTTAGCTTTTGGAGTTGAGCCTTTAAAAGTTTTAAAAGATAAAGATTATATTTTAGTATATGAAAACCAAGATATAATCAAAAGCCTAAAACCAAAGATAGATATATTAAAAAACCTTGACTTAAGAGGAGTATGTATAACAGCAAGAGGAAAAGAGAGTGATTTTGTGTTTAAATATTTTGCTCCAAAACTTGGCATGAATGAAGACCTTATAACAGGCTCTATCTACTCACAGCTAGCACCATATTGGTCACAAGTTTTAGACAATAAAAGCTTAAATGCTACACAATTATCAAAAAGAAAAAGTGAAATTATATGTGATTTAGAAAATGGCAATGTAATAATAAGAGCAAAAGCAACACTTTTTATGAAAGGTGAAATTATCATAGAAGAGAGAGCTTATCCAAGGAGCGAAGGAGAAACTCCTACAAAATTAGCAATAGCTGTTTAAAATAGTGAAGGGTTTGAATCAGGAGTCAACCTAAAATAATCATAACTTTTAGGAGTTGCAATCCTTCCTCTTGCAGTCTTTTCAATATATCCATTTGCAATCAAATATGGCTCTATCACATCTTCAATTGTCCCCTCATCTTCACTGAGAGTTGCAGCGATTGTTCCTAAGCCCATTGGTTTTCCTTTGGCAGTTATGAGAAGTTCTAAAAATTTCTTATCTTGCTCATCAAAACCGTGTTCATCAACCCCTAACTCATCAAGAGCATACTCAGCACGACTTAGAGTTATCTTCGTCTCATTTTCAACTTCAGCATAATCTCTAATTCTCTTTAAAAGTCTTAAAGATATTCTAGGAGTTCCACGACTTCTTTTTGAAGTCTCAAAACTAGCCTCTTTATCACAAATACATTCTAGCTTAATAGACGCTCGTTTAATTATCTCAGCAAGCTCTAAATGTGAATAAAAATTAAGACGAAAATGCATCCCAAATCTATCTCGAAGAGGAGCACTAATCATACCAGCTCTTGTAGTAGCACCAATGAGTGTAAAGCGAGGCAAATCAAGTTTGATAGTCTGAGCAGCTGGACCACTTCCAATAATTATATCTAGACGAAAATCCTCCATAGCAGGATATAAAATCTCTTCAATAGCAGGCGAAAGACGATGTATCTCATCGATAAAGAGTATATCACCCTCATCTAAATTTGTCAAAATTGCGGCTAAATCGCCACTTTTTTCTATCATTGGGGCTGCTGTTGTTTTGATGTTTGCATTCATCTCATTTGAAATAAGATTTGCTAAAGTTGTCTTTCCAAGTCCAGGAGGTCCAAAAAAGAGAACATGGTCTAAACTCTCTTCTCGTTTTCTAGCAGCTTTTATAAAAACTTGAAGATTTTTTTTGATCTTCTCTTGACCTATATAATCATCCCAACAACTAGGTCGAAGAGTATTCTCCTCTTCATTTTCAAAAGAGATTTTCTCTACATCAACAATTCTCTCCATCAGTAAGTAAACTCATCACTTGGAAATTTTTTACTCTTCACTTCATCTACATATACATCAACAGCATCTCGAATAAGTTTTGCACCATCTAAATACTGCTTTACAAATTTTGGTTTAAAATCCTCAAAAAAGCCAAACATATCACTCCAAACAAGCACCTGCCCATCAACATCAAGCCCTGCCCCTATACCAATAGTAGGAATACTAACAGCATCTGTTATAGCTTTGGCAGCTTCACACTTAACCCCTTCAATCACAATAGCAAATGCACCAGCTGCTTCAATTGCTTTTGCATCTTCTACTAAAGATGCAATATTTTTCTCATCTTTTCCTTTTATCTTATAGCCACCCTCACTTCTAACAAATTGAGGCATAAGACCAATATGCCCCATAACAGCAACTGAGTTTTGAGTTAATACTTTTATGATATTTGCCCTCTCTTTTCCACCCTCAATCTTTAAAGCCTGAGCATCACTCTCTCTATAAATTCTAGTAGCATTTTTCAAAGCCAAATCCTCAGAAGTATAAGAGCCAAAAGGCATATCAAAGACAATCAAAGGTCTGCTAGCTCCCCTGCAAACAGCTCTTGTATGATAAAGCATAAGCTCCATGTTTGCTGAGAGGGTATCACTTTTACCACTAAAACTCATATTTAATGAATCTCCAACCAAAATCATCTCAACACTTTTATCAAAAAGCTTTGCAAAAAGTGCATCATAAGCTGTAATCATTGTAATTGGCTCAACACTTTTCATGCCCCTTATCGTACTTACTGTTATATTTTTGACACTTTTTTTACTATGTATACTCATCAATATTCCCCAATATGAAATTGTGACGATTTTACCTAAAATTTGATATAATTGCAATTTTAGGAGTATTAATTTGAAAAAACTTGTCGCATATATCACCACTGGCTACCCCGATCTTGATTTTACTGAAGATGCAGCACTTGCACTAAAAGAAGCAGGGGTTGATAGCTTAGAACTTGGTATCCCTTTTTCTGACCCAGTAGCTGATGGTCCAATCATAGAGGAGGCAAATCTAAAATCTCTTGAAAATGGCTTTAAAATAGACCAACTACTAGAACTTTCAGCAAAAATTGCCCCCGAGATTGATACCTTGTGGATGGGGTATTTTAACCCTTTTTATAAAAGAGGTGTTGATACTTTTATAAGTGAAGCAAAAAAAACTGGAGTAAGTGGCATGATAATTCCAGATCTCCCATATGAAGAGAGTTTAATCTATAAAGACAACTTCATACAAAACCAAATAGCACTAATTGATTTTGTAGCCCCAACAGATACACTCTCAAGAATCCAAACCATACTTAAAAATTCTCAAAAATTTGTCTACTTAGTAGCTTATGCAGGTATAACTGGAAGTGGAAAAGAAGAGAATTTAAGTCGTGTTATCTCTGATATCAGATCAACTACAAATACAGATATATATATAGGGTTTGGAGTAAATGCAAAAACGGCAAAAGCAAAAGCAAAAGATGTAGATGGAGTGATAGTAGGAAGTGCTTTTGTGTCCATAATGTTAAATGATGAGCTATCTTTTGATGAAAAAATTAGCCATATGCAAGAGTTGGCAAAAATCATTAAAGAGGAGATCAACTCTTAAATGCTACTTATCTAAACACTCAAAAAAAAAGATAAAACTATTTTAACCTTGATTGATTTTTCACTACAACTTGTCGATATATCTCCTAACAACAAACAAAAGGTAGAGATATGAACAAGAAAAAACATAGATTAGTAACAAGAAGTGATATGGACGGTTTAGTATGTGCTGTGCTTCTAAAACACCTCAATATGATAGATGATATAAAGTTTGTACACCCCAAAGATATGCAAGATGGTATCATCGATATAACTGAAAATGACATCACAACAAACCTTCCATATGTTGCTGGAGTTGGAATTGCATTTGATCATCATTTAAGCGAAACTATTAGAAACAAAGAGATACAAAGCAACCATGTAATTCTCCCAGATGCACCCTCAGCAGCTGAAGTTGTCTATCAGTTTTATGGAGGAGAGGCAAAATTTCCAGATAAATTCAAACCTATGATGGATGCAGCAAACAAAGCAGATACAGCCAATTTTAGTAAAAAAGAGATAATTAATCCAAAAGGTTGGGAGCTACTTAGTTTTTTGATGGATTCTAGAACAGGACTTGGAAGATTTAGAGAGTTTAGAATCTCAAACTATGCCTTAATGATGGATTTAATAAATGCATGTAAAGACCATGATATAGAAAAGATTATGGAAATTCCTGATGTTGTAGAGAGAGTTAATTTGTACAACAAATATACAGATGAGTTTATAGACCAACTTCAAAGATGCTCAACTTTACATGATAATGTTGTTGTTTTGGATTTAAGAGAGGAAGAGATTATATATCCTGGAAATCGATTTATGATTTATGCTCTATTTCCTGATACAAATGTATCTATCCATAAGATATGGGGATTTAAGAAACAAAATACAGTTTTTGCAGTAGGAAAATCAATCATCAACAAAAGCTCAACTGCAAACATTGGTGATCTGATGTTAAACTTTAACGGTGGCGGACATATGGCCGCTGGAACTTGTCAAGTGGCTCATGATGTGGCTGATGCTGTACTTGAAGAGATACTATTAAACCTAAAAGAAAAAGTCACTGCTTGACAAGTGGCTCAAAATGTGCTATATTTAACCCGATGGGACAGACTTGGCTTTCGACAGGAGCAGGTTGGTTCTAATGGCATGTAGTCTATGCAAAGACTTTAAACTATCTCGTTAATTTAAACGCAAACAATACAGATTATAGACCTGCGCACGCATTAGCGGCGTAAGAGCTTAAAGCCGGTCAGTTATGTCAGTCGCTCTTGGTTACTTAGGGTTGGCATAGCTTCATATAAAACAAAAGTAGCTTTAACGATATGTCCGCCCGTGCATTTCGTCGAGAATGGATCCCTACAAAGCATAGCTTTGTAGGATATCTTTGGGCTTAGACAAAACTAGTCGGTGGGCGATGGGCAGGTTTTGTTGAAGATTTAACATCGCCGCTAAGCATGTAGAAGTTAGAATATAGACTTGTTTTTGGACAGGGGTTCGATCCCCCTCTGTTCCACCATCTTACGATTTAATACAATCCAACTTACTAAAACAAACTCCTAAACTTTAGGGCTTTATAGCCGATTTACACTATAAGTTAATCTAACCAAATTCA
>JAMOMC010000090.1 GCA_027068765.1 Campylobacterales bacterium | reverse complement strand
ATGCACTACTTGCAAGCATTACCATATCACCAATACTATATCTTGAAAAATCAATAACAACCTCAACATAATCTCCACTTTTTAACACCACATAATTTACTTTTTTTGGCTCATTTAAAAAACCATCACCCATCAATACTACTTTAAATGAGTTTTTATCACTCAATACAAGATTATAATTTGTATCGCTTGAATTGTTATGGATTTTATAACGGTACTTAGTATTACTTACTTCCAATTTTGGAACAACTACTCCATTTACTCTATCATCTTTTATCAAAAGTTCGATGTTTCTATCTCCATGAGGAATGAGATTTTTCTCTTCAAGAATTGTATTCATGCTATTGTAATTTTACATAGATAGTTGCATCATATCTTGTGTTGATTGGTTATTTGAGTTACAACCTGCTAATAATAAAGCTGTTATTATCGATGTAAAAACTATTTTAGTTGATAATTTTAATTTCATAATAAACTCCTAATTTTTTAAGATTTCACCATTAGCAGATTAACATAACAAGTGTGTAGCTTGTGTGGAGATATTCATAAACTAAGATTAAATAGCATTGCTCAAAGACTCAATATAAAAACCCAAATAACCAAAGAGGTATCTTGTTGCCAAAACCTACCTCTATATCATCAGATGCTATAAAAGAGTTCTCTATATCTTTTATCTGTTTGTAAGATTTATTTTTCCCTCCTACTTCTATGATATATTTATCATCAATTAAAAAATCACCATTTTTGGGTACAGATATAGTATGTTTTACTTGCATTTGATTGGCAAAAAATGTCTCTCTTATAGTGCCTATCTCTTGCTCATTGCAGTAGCTATAGTTTAGATTTGGGTTATTAAGATATATTTTATCAGGTTTTAAAAAGATATTGTCACCTTTGCTTTTGGCTCTTAAGATTGTAAATATTTTCCCACGATTTAGGTACTCCATGTATAGATAAAGAGTATCTCTATCAACTGATATTTTGCTACTTAACTCTGTGATATTTATCTTGTATGGTTTTGAGACACATATAAGTTTGGTTAATTTTTTAAGATTTATAATATTTTCATACTTTATAGTAAAAATAGATGGTATATCAACCTCAATAACAGTGTTGATGACTTCATTTAGTTTGATACTATAAGTATCTTTGTTTTGAAAATAAAAAGGATAAAATCCATACCTTATATACTCTTTATAGTGTTCAAGTGGTCTAAGTTTTGACATGATATTGCTTGCTATCTCTATATGGTTTGTCAAAATATCCTCTAATGTATACCTTTGAAAACTCACTTCAAGCTTAATCTCTAAAAACTCCCGATAAGAGAGACCATTTACACGATATAACACCGCTCTTCTGCTCAAATCTGCCTTAGAGTGTTCAAGATTTATAGCAGATGAACCAGAAAAAATGATACGAATATCTAACATATCATAAATCTGTTTTAGCTCTTTTTCAAAATGTGGATATTTATGTACCTCATCTATAGCCAATATCTCTCCACCAAGTACAGAAAAATCTTTAGCAATTTGAAGTAAAGAGCTACTAGCAACACTAATATTATCCGCACTTATATAGAGTTTTTTGTGCAGTGGTATATCAAGCTCTTGCAGATATTGAAGTATATAAGTGGTTTTTCCTACTCCACGAGCACCTATAATGCCTATTAATTTATCATTGTGATTTACTATATCCCAAATATATCGTTTATAAGTAAATTTTTGATTGTGTAGATATTGTACAAAATTGTTATGTAGCTCTTCTATCATAAATAATCCTAACTTTTTTAAAGTATAGTATAATTTTGGTTACAACCAAATAAATTTATATAAAATTTAGGTTATAACCCAAGAAATTAGCAAAATAATCCTATCAATTCTAGCTCTAGCATCTCATCATATATATTTCCATTAAGAAGCCGTCCCACTTTTTTCTTGTTGACTCCACCCCACTGTTTGAAAAAAAAAGGTATATCAAACTTTTTACATTTATCTCTGATTTCAAGCACCCACTCTTCTTTGATAATCCTA
>JAMOMC010000089.1 GCA_027068765.1 Campylobacterales bacterium | reverse complement strand
ACTCATATACCAACCCTTTATATTTTCATAGCCTTTGTATGTTTTTGCTTTTTGAAGAGTTGTTGCATCTGCTAATGCTATTTTAGTAAAAATCAGTGTAAATAAGATTAATATTTTTATCATGATACTTTATCCTTAGCTATAAAATATCGGATTTTTTTGAAATTTTTTTAATATTTCAGATTTTAATAAATTGGAAGTATTATTTGTGTAGAAAGCTATAAATATATTTGTAACCAACAACCACTCGGCAACTATTTTACAATCTTTATCAATTAACCTTTCAACACTCAATTCTCTTTAAAGAAAACAAGTCAATAACACCCCAAGCAAAGAGTTTTCTAGCTTGAGTTTTGTTATCAATTTTATTAAAATTTAAAATATTGATAGCCAAACTCTTAAGTAAAGAAGTGACAGTTGGGATTTGTGAGGTTCTCATTCGATTAAAATCTTCTAAAAAAGCAACATCTTTAACATAATGAAGAGAATTTTCAATTTTCCAGTGACTACGAATTATGTGTGAAAAAGTTTGTGCATTTTCTTTTAAATCAGAGATGTAATATCTAGTTTCATAAGTCACTTTTCCATAGCTAATGACTTTGGCAGTTACTTTAAGTATACGTTTGACCATTGTCCACTCTTTTTCAATTTGATATAGGTTATCAAAGACTTCAACTTTTCTCTCTTCATATCTTCCATGGTTGTTACTTACTACTCTTTTAGAATCTCTCTCTGATAGTTTTTTTACTTTGCTGTATTTTAGTGTTTTTGCCATGTTCTTTTATAGCTAAATTTTAATCAAATCTTATTGATGTTTTAGGAGAAGTCTATTGTTTCAAAGTCAACACTTTTAGTTCATATTTTTCTTTAATTTTTCATCTAATTTTAACTCATCTTTGCACACAACTTACACACAAACTAAGTTATAATTACAATATTTTTAAAAGTAAGGAGGAGATTATGAGTAACACAGTAAAAGATTTAGTTTGTGGCATGGATATCTCTACAGATTCAAAGCTTAACACCAAATACAGTGAAAAATCATACTATTTTTGCTCAAAACAGTGTTTAGAAAAATTTAAACAAAATCCAAAACAGTATTTAGAGCAAAAAAGTGAGAAAGCTAGCTGTTGTGGAGGGAAAAAGCACAATCATAAAGCGATGGATAATTCAGTTGTTGATGAGTTAGCAATCTATACTTGTGCTTGCCATCTTGAAATTGAGCAACAAGGACCTGGAAATTGCCCTAAATGTGGTATGGCACTAGAGCCAAAAGGTGTTTTAGTATCAGCTACAAAAACTATGTACACTTGTCCAATGCATCCAGAAATCATACAAGATCATCCTGGAAATTGTCCAAAATGCGGTATGGCACTAGAGCCAATTACAGTGGAGTTAGAAGAGGATACAAGTGAGCTTGATTTTATGACTCATCGTTTTTGGGTTGGTGTTGTGTTGGCAATTCCTATTTTTTTTAGTGCTATGGCAGCAGAGTTTTGGCCAGATTTTATAAACAGTATCATTTCACCAGTAAATAGACAATGGGCTGAACTTATCTTATCTGCACCTGTTGTATGGTGGGCTGGTTGGGTATTTTTTGAACGAGGTTGGCAATCTATTGTAACTAGAAACCTAAATATGTTTACATTGATTGCGATTGGTGTTGGTATTGCTTGGTTTTATAGTTTTATTGCCGTAGTGTTTCCTGGCATCTTTCCAGCTGATGTTTTTAGTGAATCTGGTGTAGTTCCAGTCTATTTTGAAGCTGCTGCTGTTATCACTACTCTTGTTTTATTGGGTCAAGTGATGGAGTTAAAAGCTAGAAGCCAAACTAATGCTGCTATCAAACTACTGCTTGGACTCGCACCAAATACTGCTCGTATAGTTTATGAAGATGGAAGTGAGAAAGATATTTCATTAGAGTTAGTAAAAGTGGGAGACAAATTACGAATTCGCCCAGGTGAGAAAGTACCAGTGGATGGCATAGTTATCACAGGTGAGAGCAATGTTGATGAGTCGATGGTAACGGGTG
>JAMOMC010000088.1 GCA_027068765.1 Campylobacterales bacterium | reverse complement strand
CAACTCTATTTGGCAAACCTTCAATATCACAAAGAGATATAGTCTATGCTGCACTGAAAGATGAATCATTTTTAACGGTTTTACCAACAGGTGGTGGTAAAACTTTTACTTTTTGGTTACCAGCTATTATCAAAGCAAAATCATACAAATCATTAACTGTAGTTATTTCTCCTTTGCAAGCTTTGATAGAAGATCATATCAAAAGTTTTAATAGAGATGTTGCCAACTATAAAGCTGTAGCAATTAGTGGTTTTATGAGTCCTCTAGAGAGGGCAGAGGCAGTTGAACAGACTATAAATGGTGAAGCTGATATTTTATATATCGCCCCTGAATCGCTTCGCTCAAATATGATATTTAATATTTTGAAAAATAGAGTTATTGAGAGATTTGTAGTTGATGAAGCACACTGTCTTTCCACTTGGGGTAATGATTTTAGACAAGATTACTACTATATTTGTGATTATCTAAAAGATCTGTTAGCAAAGAAATCTTTTCAAAAGCATATTCCTATATCTTGTTTTACGGCAACTGCAAAACCTAGTGTTATAAAAGATATAAAAGAGTATTTCCTTGATGGTTTGGGAATAGAGCTTGATGAATATATCGCAATACCAGAGAGAAAAAACTTAAGTTACAAATCAATTTCCTCAGCAAGTAAAGATAAATATGGCGAACTTTTAAGACTTATAAATACTCACGATGGCTCTACTCTTATATATGTTCCATCATCAACAAAAAATTGTGATGAGATTGCCCAAAAGTTATCAATGGATACTGATAAAAGAGTAAAATCTTTTCATTCAAAGATAGACTCACAAGAGAAGATGGGAATATTGAAAGATTATCTTTTGGATGAGATTGATATTATCGTTGCTACAACTGCATTTGGCATGGGTGTAGATAAACCAAATATTACAAATGTTGTTCATTATGAAATGTCTGATTCTTTAGAAAATTATGCACAAGAGGCAGGAAGAGGTGCAAGGGATAAAAATCTTAGTGCATTTTGCCCAATTCTTTATGATGAAAATGATCTTGATAAACATTTTGCATCTCTAAATAGATCAAAAATTACAGCAGATGATATAAACTCTATTTTTAGGGTTTTGAAAAATTCAAAAGGAGACATTGTAAACAAATCAGCTTTTAAGTTGGCTTGTGAAGCTGGTTGGGATGTAGAAGATGGCTCTAGCGATTATGCTACAAAAGTTAAAACAGCTCTTTTGGAGCTAGAGAGAGAAGAGTACATAGATAGAAAAAGAAATAAAATACGCTTCTATGCTGATTCTATAGCTTCCAATAGTATAGAAAAGCTTGATAAAAATTTAAACAGTTCAAAATATAGCGAAGAGGAAAAAAAGAGATTAACTTTAGTGCATCAAGCTATAATCGGTCGAGGCAAAACTACAACTGTGCAAGTTGATGAATTGGCATATTTATTAGGGTATTCAAAATCTATAATTTCAGACTCTATTAATCAGCTAAAAGAGATGGAAATATTGGGTGATAGCAAAGATTTAAGCCTTGAAATGAGAAGAGAGTCAATTAAAGAGTTTGAAGATATCAAAAAAATTGAGTTAGTTTTGTTTGAGTACTTGTCTAAAGCTCTTAATAATAAAGTCACCATAAAAGAGTTAAATGAGCATGTTGGCGAACAATTTAAAAACTTTAAAAATAGGTCGAATCTTATCAAAGAACTCATCCGCAACTGGAGAGATAAATCTAGATTTATATTTAAGAGGATTAGTAGACAGAGTGATTTATGGTATTTTGATTTTATACAAGCTGATGAGGTAAAGTATGAGATTTATAAAAAACATACCATAGCGGTTAAGATACTAAATCTTCTCTCTTTGGAGATAAGTTCAAATAAAAAAGTTCACAAAATAGAGTTTTCATTAAAAGTTCTTTGTGAACTTACAGATAAAAAATTTACAGCAAAAGAGATTGATGAAACTTTGCTTTACTTGCATTATCTGCATGTGGTAGAACTATTAAATGGGAGGTTTATAAATTATTCACCTATGGAGATACATAAAAAGGAGAAATTTTTATCAAAAAGAAAATATACAAAA
>JAMOMC010000087.1 GCA_027068765.1 Campylobacterales bacterium | reverse complement strand
TTTATTTAATTTATAAAAACTTCGAAAATGTAATTTTTAGTTTCTTTTGATTCTCCAAATTTTACTAAAATCAAACTCTATTTCACACTTTGGTAATTTAAAAGTTGTTTTCTCATCTGAATAATCATAAATTGTTACAAAAATACTCTATCAAAAGTTTTATTTTTAATTTACTATATAAAACTTGACAAATATATCAATTTAATTTATACTGTGTTAAAAAAGGAGTAGAGAATGAGAAGGTTTTTATTAATGGTTCTGTTTTTAAGCAGTAGCATAATGTTTGCAAATGAGGAGGTAAGTTCATCGCAGTTGAAATTTTTCACAAAAGAGCAAAAACAAATTGAAGCTATATTGTTAAATTCAACAGCAGAAATAAATGTTTTTGGACTTAGTGCAAAAGTAACAATTAAGCAAGAGTATGAGAATGTATCAGATGAGTGGGTTGAGGGTGTTTATCTTTTGCCACTTCCTGATAATGCTTCTATTGATGGTTTGCTTATAAAAACTGATGATGGGATTACCAAAGGTGTTATAAAAGAGAAAAATGAAGCAAAGAAGATATATAAAAAAGCAAAAGAGGAGGGGAAAAAAGCGGCTATTATTGAGAGTGAAAGAGCTGATCTTTTTACTACAAAAGTGGCAAATATCGCACCAAAAAGTAAAATAATTGTTGAGGTTAGCTATATTCAGCCTATAGCTTATCTCCACGATGAGTTTTCTTTGCATCTACCAAATACTCTAACTCCTAGATATACTCCAAAGAGTTTTTCAAAACAAGAGGGTGAGCTAAATAGTGTGCAGAAAATCTCAACATCAGGATGGGCAAATAAAAATTCATTAAATCCACCATTTCAAAAAAAGATACAAAGCAGTCATGATATAAATATAACAGTCACCATAGATAGTGGTTATAAAATTGCAGAAGTTAAAAGCTCTTCACATAAGATACTTTGGAATAAACTCAAAAGCCAATATAAAATAACTCTAAAAGATGGAAAAACTCCAATGAATAAGGATTTTAGGTTAAGCTGGAAAAGTAAAGCAGAAGCTTCGCCTAATGCTGCACTTTTTTCCCAAAGAGGTGAAGATGGAGATTATTTAAGTTTGATGGTCATACCTCCTCAGCAAGAGCTTCAAAACCAAACTTTACCTCGTGAAATTGTCTTTGTTATCGACTCTTCTGGCTCTATGCAAGGGGAGGCAATGCGACAGGCAAAAGCTAGTTTGATTAAGGCTTTGACTTATTTATCAGATCAAGATAAGTTTAATATCATTGAGTTTGATAGTAAATTAGTAACTTTGTATAAAAAATCTCAAAATGTGACAAGTAAAACTCTCCAAGATGCAAAAGAGTTTATAGACAATATGGTCGCAGATGGAGGAACAGAGATAAAACCTGCACTTGAACTCTCTTTTGAAAATAGTGAAGAAGATGGATTTTTAAAACAGATTATATTTTTAACTGATGGGAGTATTAGTAATGAGAGGGAGTTATTAAAAAGCATTAGGGCTAATCTTGGTAACTCAAGACTCTTTACAATTGCAATTGGTAGTGCTCCAAATCTTTATTTTATGAGAAAAAGTGCAGAGTATGGAAGAGGTTCTATGACTTATGTAAATAATATGCAAAATATTGAAAAACAGATTTCACAACTATTTAGTCAACTAAAAAATCCAATGTTAAGAGATATAACTATCAAGTTCGCAAATGGCGAAGAGGTAGAGTATTTTCCTAATCCTATACCTGATTTATATCTTGGAGAACCACTGATGATATATGCAAAAACTAAATCAGATGCAAATACAGAGATAACAATAACTGGTAAACTACTAGACAAAGAGTGGAAGCGAACACTTCAATATGGAAATTTACCACAATCAAGTGGCATATCAAAAATTTGGGCAAATAAGAAGATTAATCATTTAATGGATCAAAGTGCATTAGGTGTTAATGAGGAAACAATAAAAAAACAAGTTACGCCTTTAGCGCTGAAATACTCATTGGC
Source organism: Campylobacterales bacterium (assembly GCA_027068765.1). Taxonomy (GTDB): domain Bacteria; phylum Campylobacterota; class Campylobacteria; order Campylobacterales; family QNZT01; genus SZUA-1433. The sequence continues at coordinate 7,999 of JAMOMC010000087.1, read as the reverse complement.
TAGCAAGTACACAAGCTTTGTTGCGGTTGAAGAGAAGATATCAAGACCAAGTGAAAAAGATTTAAAATCACAACAAGTGCCAAATTTAATCCCAAAGGGTAATACAATGTTTGATATACCGTATCCTAAAACTGCAACAAACTCTAAACTGTTTACATACTTGGGGTTACTGTTTTTGTTTTTATCTATTGTTTTTTATTATAGAGAAAAAGATGAAAAAAAGCTCTTTTAATAAAGGGGTTGTTTTTACAGCCTTTATAGCATTAGTGTTTTTTGGAAATAGTGCTTATATACATCTAAAAGCAGAATTTTCCCAAGTTTTGATATATAAATCTTGGGAAAATCTTCTTAAAGATGGAAATACCACAGATGCTAAACCTTGGAGCTGGGCAGATACTTATCCTGTAGCTAAGATTAGCTTTAAAAAAAACAATATAGAGATGTATGTACTTAGTAGTACATCAGGAGAAGCACTCTCCTTTGGACCAGGGCATTATATAAATACCCCTCTCCCTGCAGAAAATGGAGATAGTGTAATAGCAGGACATAGAGATACTCATTTTGAATTTTTAAAAGATGTTGAAATTGGTGATGTTTTTGAAGTTCAAAATTATAAAAGAACAAAAGCAAATTATGAAATAAAAGAGATTAAAATCATAGATTCAACCAATAAAAGCATAAAACTAGACAATACTCAAAATAGATTGCAATTAATTACTTGTTATCCATTTGATGCAGTAAATTCTGGTGGTCCTTTGAGGTATGTTGTTTTTGCGGATAGGGTTGATTTCTAATTTTTTGGTACAATTGGCATAAAAATTGGAGAAAATTTATGAAAAAATTAATTTTGATATCGCTTTTATTTAGTTTGCAACTTTTTGGTTTGCAACTAGGAGAGACTCCGCCTTTGGTAAATCTTGAGGGCAAAGATGGTGGAAAAACAGATGGTAGTGCTTGGAATTCGACTAAGTTAAAAGATAGAGTGTTTGTTCTTTTTTATGTTGATCCTGATGAGAGAAGCACAAATGAGGAGTTTTCACAAGCTTTACAAGATAAAAAATTTGATAAACAGAAGTATGGAAGTGTTGCGATTGTCAATATGGCAGCTACTTGGATGCCTGATTTTGCGATAGAGTCAAAGCTCAAAGCTAAACAAGAAAAATACCCAAATGCTCTATATGTGAAAGATAAGAGAAAAACTTTAGTGAAAAAATGGGGATTGGCTGATGATGCATCAAATATAGTTGTTTTTGGAAAAGATGGAAAAGTATTGTATTTTAAAAAAGGAAAATTGGCAAAAGATGAGATTTTAAAAGTTCTTCAGCTAATTGAAGATAACTTTTAATTTAGAGATACCCTTAATGCGTAATTATGTAAAATATGTTAAGTTCTAAAATATAAAGGAATATCTTGCGGCATATTTGGGGTCTTTTGGTTGGTGTGTTACTATTTTTTCTTTTTTATAGTATTTGGAGTTTTTATGAACAAAGTGCCAAAACTTATCATATAAAAATTGCTGCTAGTGGTAAAGGGGATACTTATAAAACAGCTTTGGCTATTGCTAGAGTTACAAACAATCACTTTCCAGATATAGATATAGAAGTTATATCAACTCTAGGTTCAACTCAAAGTGAGAAGCTACTTAATGAAAACCTTGTTGACTTAGCGATGATACAAGCTGACACAAAAACAGGGGCTAACTCTAGGCTTGTATCTTTGATGTATCCTGATGCTTTTCAGCTTATTGTTAGGGGAGATAGCGATATGAAATCTGTCTCTGATTTAAAAGGTAAACAAGTCGCAATCCCTCACCATACAAGTGGGCAGTATCGTTCATTTTGGACACTTGTAAAACATTATGGATTAACAAAAGATGATATTTATACAAAAAGTATGTCAGCAGATGCAGCGGACTTTGCACTAAAATACAATGCCATAGATGCAATTTTTCGAGTTCGTCCGCCAGCAAATGCAAAGATAAAAAGATTGATTTTGGGAACAGATGCTAGAATTATCCCCATAACACAAGCTAAAGCTATGCAACTTGATGAGAGCTCTTTTATAAGTGGTATAATTCCAAAAGGTGCTTATGGTGGATATCCTGCTGTGCCAAGGAAGGATTTGGATACTATCATCGTTTATCGTCTTTTAGTTGCATCTAAAAACTTAGATGAGAGTGTTGTTAAGTCTATCACAGCTACTCTTTTTGAGCAAGGACAAGAGCTTCAAACTCATATCAAGTTAGCAGGGTTAGCTAAACGACCAGATAGAGATAGTGGCACGATGATTCCTATTCATAAAGGGGCTCAGAGTTATTATGATAGAGAGGAGCCTTCGTTTGTTCAGAAGTATCTTGATAAGTTTGGTTTTATTATCACGATATTTGCTTTTTTGGGTTCAATTTTGTTTAAACTTAGAGACTATAAGCAGAAAATTAGAGTTAGCAAATATACAAATAGGCTCATGCAAATCATAAAACAAGCTCAAACTCACCAAGATAAAGATGTGTTAGAAGGGATGGCTAGAGAGCTAAATGTCATGCTTGAAAATATTTTAAAAGATAAAAGTAGATATTTGGTTGATCACGATGGATTTGAGACATTTTCATTTTATTGGGAGATGGCAAGAGATGAGGTAAATGAAGAGTTATTAGATGGAGCTTTGAAACCAGCAAAGGTGAAGCATGTCTAAAATAAAATATATAGCATCTTATTTTGCTTTTCTTCTGTATTTTATAATTTTTATATTTGCTTTGTATTTTGCTTGGTCAAATTATAAAGAGAATAAAAGAGAAAAAATCATTCAAGAAAATAGTAGACTAACCCTTGGAGTTGATATCAAAAAAGAGTTATTGGCAAAATTTTATGAAACTAGTGAAGCTGAGATACTATTTTGGTCCCAAACAGGGGCTTTGAGACTTGGGCTTGATACTTTAAAAACAACTTGGTCTGAGTTTGGAAGTGATGCATCTTTAAAACTACAAAAAATTTATATAGATGATAATCCATTTAAAGTAAAAGCAGAGCTTTATAAAGCAAAAAATAGTTCAAACTATGGACTTATTCACAATGCGATGCATCTATTTTTATATGAGTTGAAAAAAAAGAGAAGATATAGCGATATTTTGCTTTTAGATATGGGTGGAAATGTTCTATATTCGGTTCAAAAAGGTAAAAATTTTGCAAAAAATATCTCTAAAAATAAAAATAATTTGCAAGAGGTTTTTTCTGAGATAAGAGATACAGATAAAAAAGATTTTGTCTCATTTAGAGATTTTAAAGATAGTATGGGAAGTTTTTTGGCAACATCTGTTAGTGATGAGTTAGGAGATAAGATAGGTATTTTAGTATTTTCACTATCTTTAGAAGAGATAGAAAAAATAGCCCATCTAAAAAGTGTAGATAGAGATTTGTGTAAAAATAAATTTGTAGAGAGTGAAAGTGAATTTATAGCTTATGGTTGTTTGAAATTTAAAAATAATTATTGGAGTATAAAAATTAGTGATAAATCACAAGCGATATATGAGCCAATTTATGATGAGTTTATAAAACAGTTAATAATTTATACTCTTATGGCAGTTTTATCTATACTTTTGAGTTATATTATTTTGGAGAGAATGTTGGGTAAAAAAGAGGAAGATGATGAATAGAAGAGCTTTTTTAGCATCTTGTATGTTAACAGCAATGACTCTTTATGCTGAGGATAAAAAAGTAGAAGCTGATTTGAAAATTTTAAATTTTGATGACTATTTTGCTGAAGATACAGTTAAAAATTTTGAACTTTTAACTGGCAAAAAGGTACATCTTGATACTTATGGGAGTGAGAGTGAAGCTATCTCAAAATTTTTAGTAAGTAATCCTCGTTATGATTTGATGTTTATTTCAGATCTAAATGTTGAGAGATTTATAAGGCTTGGTGGTTTGTTATCAAAAATTGACAAGAAAGAGATCCCAAATATATCAAATATCGAAAAGAGTTTTTTAACAGCTCAGTTTGATCCAGGTCGCAAATACTCTTTGCCATATTTTTGGGGAACACTAGGTATAGGGTATCGAAAGTCAGCATTTAAGCAAAAACCAAATACTTTAAAATATTTGTTAGATTCAGATAGATACAAGGGTCGTATAGCTTTGCTTGCTGATGGAGCTACAAATATCCAAATGGCTTTGAAGTATTTAGGGTTTTCTCTAAACACAACAGATAAAAATGAGTTCCAAAAAGCAGTTTCACTTCTAAAAAAACAAGCTCCACACATAAAATATTTTGCAGCTGACAACGGTCAAGATCTTTTGAAAAATGGTGATGTAGATATCATTTTAGAGTGGAATGGGGATATGCTTCAACTCATAGAGGATAGTGATGAGTTTGGGTTTGTTGTACCAAAAGAGGGGACACTTCTTTGGGAAGATTGTATGGTTTTGCCTAAAAGGTCTAAAAATAAAGAGTTAGCACAAGAGTTTATAAACTATCTTTACGAGCAAAAAACGGGAGCCAATTTAGCAAAATACCTCCAATATGCCACACCAAATAAAAAAGTCAAAGAGATTATGGATAGCTCTTATTTGGAAAATGAGGCGATATTTCCAACAAAAGAGGTCTTACAAAAGTGTGAAAAGATTAAGTACAACGGAGCAGAGGTTAAATCTTGGCAAGATAAAGCTTGGGCAGATATCTTAGGAAAGGAGGAGAGATGATAAAAGGGTGTAAACACTATTTTTCAATGTTTGGAATGATGATTTTTACTATCAATAGAGCATTAGGCAATTTTTTTAATCGCATCTGTGAGCAGATAAGAAAGCATATAGATGTATTAACAAAAATAATTCACACACAATTAGAACAAAATTTTAAAAAAAATCAAACATATCAAGGATAAATTTTATGAAAAAAACAGAACTTTCTCTACTACTTGTAGTGCTTCTTTCAAGCTCTACTTTCGCAAAAAATGTTGAATTAGAAAAAATCACAATTACAACGCCAACAAAATCAGAGCAATCTCTACTAAATACCACAGCAAATGTAGATGTTATAACATCACAACAGTTAGAGATGCGAGGTTATAAAACTCTTGGCGAGGCACTTAGCACAATCTCTGGTATACAAGTTTCACAAAATGGAGGGTTTGGACAGAGTAACTCTATAAAGATAAGAGGATTTGACTCAAAAAGAGTTTTAGTTTTAGTAGATGGTATTAGATATAACAATCCTACTTCACTATCAGGAGCACAGTTTTCTGACTTGCTTACTAGCAATATAGAGCAAATTGAAATAGTAAAAGGACCTCAATCAGGCATATGGGGAGCAGATGCAAGTGCAGGTGTGATAAATATCATCACAAAAAAAGCTACACAAGATGGCTTCAGGGCTTCAATAAACGGCGAATATGGTACTTACAATACTCAAAAATATGGATTAAATACAAGCTATAAACAAGATTTTTTTGATATATCTTTAAATCTTCAAAGATTAACAAGTGATGGTTTCTCAGCACAAGTCCCAAAAGGAGAGCTTGCAAAAAATTATGAAGATGATGGATATGAAAACAGTTCAGCAGATATAAGAGTAGGATTAAATATAAGCAAAAAAGATAGAGTTGAACTCTTTTATAACATCATCGATAGCAAAACTGATTTTGATGGCTGGAACGCACCTGATGATAAAAATGAGACAGCTGAATCAAAAGAGCAATTTTTTGGAGTAAGCTATAGTAGAAATGCAGATAACTATAAAACAAAACTTTATCTAAATAGATCAAAGTTTGAGAGATACTATCCAAACTCTTTTTATACAAAAAACTTTGATGGAAATGTAGATGAAGCGGGTTTTAACGGAGAGTTTAATTATCTTGGGAGTAGTGTTTTTGGTGGTGGTTTTGATTATAAAGTATTTAACCACGATAATGAAATCTCAAAAGATTATACAAATGAGGGTGTTTTTTTAACAAATACAAACCTTTTTAATGAAAAAAGAACTACTTTTACACAAAATGTAAGATACGATAAGTTTGACACATTTGATAATAAACTTACATATAAAATAGGATTAAAACACGACCATGTGAAAATTGAAGATTTTGTAGCATCTGTAAACTATGCAACCGCTTATAATGTTCCAACTCTTTATCACCTTTACGATGCAACTTATGGAAATGCAGGCTTAAATGCTGAACAGACAGTAGGGTTTGATGTGACATTGGATTATAAAGGTATTGGAATTACTTACTTTAGCAATGAAATTGATGAGATGATTGATTATGATTTTGCTACTTCTAAATATAACAATATCAAAGGGAAAAGTAAGCTAAGTGGTGTAGAGATTTCTCACTCTAATTTTATTGATTTTGCAGGTTTGGCTTATGGTTTAAACTACACTTATCTAAAGGCTGAAGATGCAAATGGAAAAAAACTAGCCAATCGACCTAAAGATAGTGCAAATTTGTCACTTGATTATTATGGTGTGGAGAGTTTGCATATTGGTACTTTGATAAGATATGTTGGCAAAAGAGATAAGCAGAGCAGTTATACAATCGTTGATATTACAACAGCAGTTGATGTGAGTGATAGGTTAAATATCTATGCAAAGATGGATAATGCTCTTAGAAAGCAGTATCAAGATATCTCAGGGTATGGGACAAACTTGTTAGCTTTTTATCTTGGATTTAGATATAAGATGTGATGAAAAAGATAGTTTTACTTCTCCTTTTGGCGGTCAATATATCCGCACAGATGCGAATAATTGCCCTATCTCCATCAATAAATGAAAACATTTATGCACTAGGAGTAGGAGATAAGTTGGTGGCAAATACCACATATGCAACTTACCCAAAAGAGTCGATAAAACTTCCAAAAGTAGGTGGATACTTCTCCATCTCTTTGGAGAAAATCCTTATGCTAAAACCAACTATTGTCTTTATGCAAAAAAACAATCTTGACATAAAACCAAAATTAGAGTTTTTAGGCATAAAAACAAACCTCATAGCTTCATCTTCGATACAAGATATAAAAAATGGAATTTTAAAAATAGCCAAGTTAACTCATGCAGATAAAAAAGCAAAAAAGCTCATCGAGGATATAGATAAAGCCACAATAGAGTCAAAAGGAATTTTAAAAGATAAGAAAATCCTCATAGTTTTTGGCAGACAGTTTGATCTAAAAAGTGAAGTTTTTATAAGCGGAAATAGTGTCTATTTTGCAGACATTATAAAAAGCTCTGGAAACCAAAATGCATATAAAGAGCTATCTTCAAAACAGCCTCTTTTATCATATGAGGGCATTGTAAAGTTAAATCCTGACATCATTTATATATTGGCTCATGATTTAGAAATAGATGATAAACAGAGGTTAATCAACCCTTGGTTAAAACTTCCAATAACTGCAAGCAAAGCTAAAACAATTTATGTAAATACACATAAATATGCGAGCATGCCAAGTTATAGGGTGGTGAAATATATTAGAGATTTTACGGAGGTTTTAAAAGATGCTAAAAGTAAATTTACCACTTTACAAAATCAATGAAAATATTATCTTAAAAGAGATTAACTTGCATCTAAAAGATGGTGAAAACCTTACTATTTTAGGCTCAAATGGTGCGGGTAAAAGTACATTTGCAAAGCTTTTGTGTGCTCTTTTAAAATCAAAAAAAGTAGTCTCAATAGATGGTGAGTATATAGAAGAGATAGAGTCAAAAAGACGCTCAAAGCTTATAAATTATATACCGCCAAAGTTGTCAATTTATGATGAGTATATAAGTGTTGAAGATTTTTTGGCTTTAAATGAGTGTAGGCAAACTTCAAAAGCTAAAAAGATAGCTCAAATTTTAAAATTAGTGGGCTTAGAAAAATATCAAAAAAGTTTTTGTAATTCTCTTAGTAGCGGGGAGAGCCAACTTTTGCTTTTAAGTTCAGCTCTTGTTCAAGATGCAAAACTTACTATCTTTGATGAACCAACAAGCAACCTTGATCCGATAAAAACAAAACTCATTTTCAGTATATTAAAAGAGA
>JAMOMC010000086.1 GCA_027068765.1 Campylobacterales bacterium | reverse complement strand
AAGAGACTAATTAAAAATAAAACTAAAGTATCATTGTAAAAGTAAAAAGATAACAAAGCATAGTATCAGACAAGTGTATCCTTAGCGGAAATTTTTCACTAGAGAAAAGGAATCAAGGGTTTTAAAATTGGCTTCCACGATAAGGCATATAAAAACATGCCTTGTCATTTATCTATCTCTTAAGCTCTTTAATTCTTGCAGATTTACCTTTTCTATCTCTTAGATAGAAAAGCTTTGCTCGTCTAACTCGTCCTTTTCTTAGAACTGTTATAGTATCAACACTATCACTTAAGATTGGAAATATTCTCTCAACACCGATGTTGTTAGCTCCCATTTTTCTTACCATAAAAGTTTCACCAGTACCTTGACCTCGTCTTGCTATGCAAACTCCTTCAAAATTCTGAACTCTAGTCTTATCACCCTCTTTAATCTTAACAGCAACTCTTATAGTATCACCTGCTCTAAAATCAGGGATATTTTTACCTTCAGCTTGTTTTGTTTCAAATGATTCTATATACTTATTTCTCATCTATTTACCTTTTGTTTTTATCTTTTTATACAAATCTGGTCTAAAATACTCTGTTTTACAAAGCGATAGAGACTTTTTTAAAGTGTGGATATTAGCATGATTGCCCTTTAGATATTCTTTTGTTATGTAACTTCCTTGAAAAAGGTTTGGCTTTGTAAAAGCTGGGGCTTCTAAAAGATTATCTTCATAACTCTCAACATCCAAAGAGTCAGCATTTCCAAGCACTTTTGGGATATTTCTACAAACTGCATCACACATACATAAACTTGGGAGCTCTCCACCTGTTAGTATAAAGTCCCCGATTGAAAAAAGCTCATCCGCATACTTTTCGATAACTCTCTCATCGATCCCTTCATAACGACCAGTTACAAAAACAATATGCTTTTTTTTACTAAGCCTTATCGCATCTATCTGTTTAAAAGGTTTTCCAACTGGAGTTGCAAAGACAAAATATGCATCTGCATCTCTACTCTTTATACTATCAAGTGCAGAGAAAAGAGGTTCAGGTTTTAAAAGCAACCCTGCTCCACCTCCTGCTTGATAAGCATCCACCTTTTTATGCTTATCTTTTGAAAAATCTCGCTGATTTACAAAATCTATCTCTATTAACTTCTCATTGATAGCTCTTTTTAAGATTGAATCTTCAAAATAGTGCTTTACCAAATTCTCAAAAAGTGTCACAAAAGTAAACTTCATGAAGCCTCAAGTAGTGCTAAAGCACTCTTTGTCAAAATCACCTTTGCATCTTTATCAAAATTCAAAATATACTCATCGATGTATGGTATATAGAAGCTACTTGAAAGCTCTTTTTGGACTAACAAATCAGAAGTTTTAACTACAAGATAGTCAAGCACTCCAATTCTCTCAATCTCAAAAACATCTCCCAAATAGAGCTCATCGTCTAAAACTTTTGAACCTATCATATCAAACCAAAAAAACTCCCCATCTTCAAGAGTGCAATTTTCTATAGTCTCTTTTATACTAGTAAAAAGTTTCTGATTTGTGAGTTTTTGTGCATCTTCTCTTGTGTTGTATCCTACAAATTTTATGAGAGATTTATCTTTATTGTAACTCTCTATCTCTACTTGGTTTCCATTTGTAAGTTTAAAGATGTTGCCTTTTTCAAACTGTGAGCTAAAATCGCACTGAAGATGAAACTTAAGCTCACCTCTTAGAGCTACAACCTTGCCAATAGTCGCAATTTGTAACTCTTCAGTACTCATCGTTAGATTTTATAGTAACACGATAAGATCTGTTATCTTTTGCTTTGCATCCAGAGATTATAGATTTTAGTGAGCTTATCATCTTGCCATCTTTGCCTATGAGTTTGCCTGTATCATTTTTATCAGTTACCAAAGTAATTTCAGAAAATCCCTCATCAATATCTTCTCGATAAACTGCAATTTCCTCAGGCTTATCTGCGATTAACTTAGCAAATTCAAGTATGAATTTATCAGCCATTATTTGCCAGTAATTCTCTTAACACGATCACTCATCTTAGCACCAACACTAGTCCAATATGCCAATCTCTCTTCATCAAATTTTATAACCTCAGGTTCACACATAGGATTATAATATCCTATTGACTCTATCCAACCACTATCTCTTCTTTTTCTACTATCTGTTACTACTATTCTGTAAAAAGGTTTTTTCTTTCTACCCATTCTAGTCAATCTTACTACTGTTGCCATCAATTCTCCTAATTTATTTTATTCTTACGGCTTAACACTTGGGACTTTATCCAAAGTGTTAAGCCGTATCTTAATACTATCTTGGTATCTGCATTCTATCTTGTTGCGACATAAGATTTTGTAAATCTTTCATACCGTTTTTCCCTGAAAACTTTTTTGCCATTTTTGCTGCATTTTTAAACTGCTTTAAAAAACGATTCACTTCAAGCTGAGACAACCCTGCCCCTCCAGCAATTCTCTTTTTACGAGCATTGTTTAAAAGTTCAGGTTTTTCTCTCTCTTTTTTAGTCATTGAGCTAATCATCGCTTTTATACTTGCAACTTCAGAGTTATTATCTAAATCCATATCTTTTAATTTTCCAGCCATACCAGACATCCCTGGAATCATACCAACAAGTGACTTTAAGTTTCCAAGCTTTTTCATACTCTCTATCTGGTCTAGAAAATCATTAAAATTAAACTGCCCTTTTTTAATCTTTGAGGTGAGTTTTTTTGCCTGCTTCTCATCAATAACATCAGCCGTTTTTTCAGCCAAAGTTATCAAATCACCCTCTCCCATAAGTCGACTTACAATCCTCTCAGGTAAAAATGGCTCTAAATCTGCAACTTTTTCACCCGTACCAATAAATCTAAGAGCAATCGAGAGCTGTTTTGCGATACCAAGGGCAACTCCACCTTTTGAATCTCCATCATATTTTGTTAAAATTACACCAGTTATATCCATAAGGGTATTAAAGGTTGAAGCACTTCTAACAGCATCTTGTCCAGTTAGTGAGTCTGCAACATAAAAAACTTCATCAGGAGTGAGAGTTTTACTAATCTCCACAAGCTCTTCCATAAGCTCTTCATCAATAGCCAAACGACCAGCGGTATCAATCAACAACACATCATAAAGCCCATCTTTAGCTCTTTTTAATGCACTATTTGCGATTTTTATAGGATTTTTTTCATTATCATCAAAAAAGAGATCAATCTCATTTTGAGTACAAAGCTGCTTTAGTTGCTCAACAGCAGCTAATCTCTGTAAATCACAAGCAGCAACTAAAACTTTTTTCTGCTTTCTCTTTAGATAGTGAGCTAACTTTACAGTTGTAGTTGTTTTACCAGAACCTTGCAATCCACACATCAGTGCAATTGTAGGTGGTTTTGATGCATAAACAAAGCCTTGATTTCCAGGAGCTGTTAAGATATCTGTTAAGTTATCTTTCATCGATTTTAAAAAGCTATCTTTACCAATTCCGCCTTGCTTTGTCTCTATCTCGATAGTCTTTACAAGATCTTTTACTACCTTATGATGAACATCTGCTTTTAGGAGTGATTTTTTGAGTGTATCTAAGGCTTTTTGCAATGATTTTTCATCATCTGCAAATCTTACTTTATTTATCGCTGACTTAAACGAGTCTGTTAATGCTTCAAACACTTCTATCTTCTCCTATCTTAAAAAGTTGGGTATGTTACCTAATGAATACTTTAAATCTTATAAATTTATGCTACCATGAGCCTTATGAGAGATTTTTTGAATATAATTGTATTATCATTTTTAACTATGTTTTTAACATCCTGCTCATCAAAATCATCAAAAAAACAAGCCCCCATAAAAACTCCAACTCCCATAAAAATAGCAAAAATAAAAAAGCCATATATTTTCAAAAATCTCATAACAGATTTAAAAATCAACTGCATGGCAGTAACAGTTGATAAAAACAACACAAAAACAGACAACTACATCTCAATAAATCAATACAGCAATTATATAAAAATTGAGCTAAATACAAAAATAGACTTCCCAAACGACTATTTTAGACTCTCAAAAGAGGCAGAAGATAAACTAAGCTGCATGGCTCCTATAATCCAAAAAGAGAAAAAACTAGTCATTCAAGTCATAGGATACGCAAAAGCTCCAGATGAACAGCATCTATGTGATGATAGAGCTATTACTGTAGCTGAGTTGTTATTTAACAAAGGAGTTAGACATGAGATATATGCCAAGGGATGCTTAGTTGAAACCAAACCAAGTTCAAAAGGTCTCTCTGTTTTTATATACAAAGAAAACCTCTCTTTAAAAAATCATTGCAAATTATAAGCAAGATAGATGTACATAATCTTTACTTACTGCCCCTTTTATTATCTCTATCTCAAATGTCTCACATGTCTGTCTTATTAACTCTCTTACTTTTAATCCTACATCACCTCTCAGTACTTTATATCTGTACTTTGCTACAAATACAAAATGATACTCTATTTTATATACTGTATGGCTCCCTTATCTGTATTTCATATCCCCTCTTTTTGAAATACATTATATCATTTACTAGCAATTGGAGATAAATATGTCCGCCTAAAGGCAGAGGTTTCTACCTTTGAAGAGACTAATAAAAAAATCAGAAAAACATGTTTCATAAAGTAACAAGCTGAAAAGAGAATTAGATTTTAAAAATTTTTGTCTTAGTAATTTGGAGTAGTAGAGCCTTTTTTCAGTAAAATTAAACTAAAAAAGGGCTCTTTTGTTCTTATATCAGCAAAGTGATGGTTATCTTTTTAATAGTGATACACACTTTTTATATGCTTTTTTAACAAGATTTAATCCAAAAGGTGAGCTTTTAGATGTAGGTTGTGGTTGTGGGATCTTAGGGCTTTTGAGTGTTCGTGATTTTCCAATCTCTCTCACACAGATAGATAAGCAAAAACACAATATCTTTTTAAGTGAGAAAAATGCTCAAGTAAACAGCCTCAAATCAGATCTGATTGAGGGTGATTTTTTAACATATGATTTTGATAAAAAGTTTGATTTTATTGTCTCAAATCCACCATATTATCACGATGGTGTTAGTAAGAGTAAAAATAAAATTTTGCATATCAGCAGATATAGTATGCATCTTCCAATGAGAGATTTTTTCAAAAAAGTAAATAGTAGTTTAAAAAATAGAGGGCATTTTATCTTCTGTTATGAGGCCAGTGAAATACAAGAGATTTTAATATCTCTAAAAGAATCAAAGATGCAAGTAGAAGATTTACAGTTTGTTCACGGTACTAAAAATAAAGTTGCATCTCTGGTTTTAATACATGCAAGAAAAAACTCTCTCTCAAAAACAAAAACCCACCCTCCTTTGATAAACATAAAAGATGCACAAGCAAGTGATGATGTAAATGCTATTTATCAAAAAACAAGGACATATAGTATAAAATGCAACATATTATGAAGCAAGAGGGATTTGAGTTTAGTTTTGATCCCCAAAAATGTCTCTCTTGTGAGGGGAATTGCTGTATAGGTGAGAGTGGGTATATCTGGTGTAATCCAAAAGAGATTGATGATATGGCTAGTTTTTTTGATTTAAGTTACCAAGATTTTGTGCATCAGTATATTAGGAAAGTTGGGTTTAAATCATCTCTAAAAGAGATACAAATTGGACAAAGTTATAGCTGTATATTTTTTGATTTGGGTAAAAAAGCTTGCAAAATATACCAAGTTCGCCCATATCAATGTCGTACTTTTCCATTTTGGGAGTATTTTAAAAACAATATTAAAGAGGTTCAAAAAGAGTGTCCAGGTATTATTATTTAACTATTTTTATTTTTATTTTTACAGGGTGTACTACAAAACAAGGGTTGCCTCTTGTGAATAGTACAAAGATTATGGATAGCAACTTAACACAAAATTTTCCTAAAGAAGATGAGTTAACTCTATATGCACTAGATGCTTTTGGGAAAAAAGAGTTTAAAAAATCTTTTAAGTATTATGAAAAACTCTATGAGATTACAAAAAAAGATATATATGCAACAAGAGCTATCAAAAGTGCAATAATCATAAAAGATTATACAAGTGTTAAAAAACTTTTGGAAAGCATATCAATAAGTGAACATAAAAATCCTGAATTAGATAGATATATGGTAGCTTATTACATAGACAAAAAGATGCTTGACAAGGCAAAAGAGTTGACAGATAAGATGCTAAAAAAAGAGAGGAACTCGCAAAATCTAGAGTTATCTGCCTTAGTTTTAAATAGCTTAAAAAAGCCCCACAAATCACTAAAACTTTATGAAGAGTCATATAGAATCAACAAAGGCGAATATGCACTTTTAAAAATAACAGATATACTATATTTGCAACTAAAACAGAAACAAAAAGCAACAAGACTTCTCGAAGCTCACACTACACTCTACAAATGTTCACAGCTGATCTGCACAAGATTAGCACAATTTTATATTCAAGATAAAAATACAAAAGATGCAACAAAAATACTTGAAAAACTCTACTTAAAAACAAAAGACCCATCATATGCTCAAAGTACCTTAGAGATATATTCACAAAACAGACTCTACAAAGAGGCTATCTTATTTTTAAAAAAGACAAAGTTCAATGATATACTTCTTTTAGATTTTCTAACTGCAAATGAAGATTTTGATAGTGCTCAAAAGTTGGCATTTGAGATTTATAAGAGAGAAAATGATCTTGAATTTTTAGCAAAATCTGCAATTTTAGAGTATGAAGGGACTAAAGATAAAAGCTCTAGTGTTGTACTTAAAAGTATTTCAAAGAAGATGGATAAAGTTGTTTTAAAATTAAAAAACCCTGTATATTATAACTATTATGGTTATCTTTTAATTGATCATAATTTAGATATAGATAGAGGGATTTTGCTTGTAAAAAAAGCACTTGAAAAAGAGCCTAACTCTCACTATTTTCTAGACTCTCTTGCTTGGGGTTTATATAAAAAAGGTGAGTGTAAAGAGGCTCATGAGATATTGGAGCCTATCTCAAAAATCACTGAAGAGGAAGAGATAATTAGCCATATGAGAGATATAAAAAACTGTTTAGAGAAGAAAAAATAGATGATACTTGATGATATAATCAGAAAAACTGCACAAGATTTAGAAAAGAAAAAAAAAGATTATTCGATGGATTGGCTAGGACGATCCTTATCTTTTAATGCTTATGTCCCAAGAGATGTAAAACCTTTTTTAACAGCCACAAAAGAGGATCCTTATAGAATTATTGCCGAAGTCAAAAAAGCAAGCCCAAGCAAAGGTGTTATACGAGAAGATTTTGACCCACTTTTTATAGCGCAACAGTACTCAAAAGCTGGAGCTAGTGCCATATCTGTACTAACTGAGCCTCATTTTTTTCAAGGGGATTTAGAGTATTTAACTGGAATTAGAAGATATGTACCTACTCCTCTTCTTAGAAAAGATTTCATAATAGATAAATATCAAGTTTTAGAAGCTGCTGTTTATGGTGCTGATTTTATTTTACTAATAGCTACGGCTTTGAGTAAAGATAAATTAAAAGAGCTTTTAAACTTCGCTTGGCATCTAAGAATGGATGTTCTTGTAGAAATTCACGATAAAAATGATTTAAAAAAAGCTATCTTTTGTGGAGCAGAGATAATAGGTATAAATCATAGAAATTTAGAGACTTTTGAGATGGATATGTCTTTGAGCGAAAAATTAATTCCCTTGATCCCAAATGGCAAAATTATCGTAGCTGAAAGTGGCATAAGCGATAAAGAGACTATCAAAAATTTAAGTAAAATTGGTGTAGATGCATTTTTAATAGGTGAACACTTTATGAGACAAGATGATATTTTCAAAGCTGTGAGTGAACTAAAAAATGGCTAAAGCCATTTTGGCAATTGAAGAATTTGTTGAGTTTTTTGCAAAAATAGCCGCTTTTTTGATAATAATTCTTAGCTTTTTAATAGTTTATGACACTGTAAACAGATACTTTTTCAATGCAGGCTCAGTTGCCCTTCAAGAGCTAGAGTGGCATATCTTTGATATTATATTTCTACTTGGACTCTCATTTACTCTAAAACACGATAAACATGTTAGAGTAGATATATTTTACGAAAAATACTCTAAAAAGACAAAAGCTATTATAGACATCATCTCTAATGCAGTTTTGATAATTCCCTTTTCACTTCTTCTACTTTATGTAAGTTACGGTTATGTTGAGCTTAGTTTTTCACAAAATGAAATCTCTCCAGACCCTGGAGGACTTGGTTATAGATATATTATAAAATCTATGATTATGGTTGGTTTTGCACTTTTAATCTTACAAAGTATAGCAGAGATTTTAAAAAATATAAAAAGATATAAGGATGCATCTTGATAGGTATTTTTATGTTTATTGGTGCATTAGTTTTACTAATGGTTGGTTTTCCTGTAGCATTTGCTTTTGGAAGTGCTGCTCTTTTTGTAGCTATTATAACTCCTGATGTTGGAGTTGATATATTTAGACTTATGCCTTATCGAATATATGGAATTATGCAAAACTTTACCTTGATGGCAATTCCTCTTTTTATCTTTATGGGACTAATCTTAGAAAGAAGTAAAATTGCTGAAGCACTTTTAGTAAATGTTGGTAAGTTATTTGGAAATATAAGAGGCGGTCTTGCTATCAGTGTAGTTCTTGTTGGAACTGTTTTAGCCGCAAGTACAGGAATAGTCGGAGCTAGTGTTGTGATGATGGGAGTTATCTCTCTTCCTATTATGGTTCATTATGGCTACTCAAAATCTCTTGCAAGTGGTACAATTGCAGCTAGTGGAACATTAGGGCAGATTATCCCTCCTTCTATTGTTTTGATTATACTTGGTGATGTTATGAGTGTGAGTGTTGGAGATTTGTTTCGTGCAGCTTTAGGTCCTGCTCTTGTTCTGGTTACTCTTTATGTCCTTTATATCCTATTTATCTCTTATAAAAATCCTCTCATCGCCCCTGCCATAAAAGATGAAAATGAGAACCGCACAGAGGTAGTAAAAAAAGCACTTATAGCTATAATCCCTCCTTTAGCTCTTATAACTTTGGTTTTAGGAAGTATATTTGCAGGAGTTGCAACTCCAACTGAATCAGCGGCATTTGGGGCTGTTGGGGCAATTTTTCTAACTATATTAAATCGCTCTTTCTCATTTTTAAAACTAAAACAGAGTGCATTAGAGACTCTAAAATTGACTTCAATGATATTTATGATACTAATCGGAGCTACTGCATTTTCTCTTGTTTTTAATGCAGTTGGTGGTGGGGATTTGGTATTGGAGTTTTTTGAAGATGATATAGCTGATGCTTGGGTTTTTATTGCAATTGCTATGATTGCTATATTTATCTTAGGGTTTTTTATCGATTTTTTAGAGATATGTTTTATCATAATCCCAATTTTGCTTCCTATCGTAGAGGCATTTGATATAGATCCTATCTGGTTTGCTATCTTGGTGGCTATGAATTTGCAGGCATCTTTTTTGACTCCACCTTTTGGTTTTGCTCTTTTTTATCTAAAAGGAGCAGCTGGTAAATTAGTAAGTACAACAGATATCTATAAAGGGGTTTTACCCTTTATAGCTCTACAACTTTTTGCTCTTTTTATAATCATACAATTTCCCTCTATTGTAAGAGTATTTTTAAGCGATTAATTTTACTTTATATAGTAAGCTTTTCCTCCATTTGCCTTAACTAAATTTACTTTATACTTTTTTGACCAACTCTCTATTAGTGAGTAAACTTCTTCCGAGTTGTTCTCATTTTTAATTTTGAAAAAATTTCCTGATGATGATAGCCCAACAAACGACCCATAAGGCTCTAGTTTTTTTTGAAGCGATAAAAGACGACTCTTTAACTCTTCATAACCGCGTGTGTTTTTAATAATATTTTTAAGCATTTCCCTTGTTCCATTTGTAACTGTATAACCTAGCTGTACTAAAAGCGCATCATCTGTAATTTTTCCCATGGTAATCCTTTATTTGAAGTGAACTTAAGTATAAACAATTAAAGCATAAGAAAATCTTAAATTTTCAACTTTTTTGAGCTTTTTTTAAATAGTGTTACTAATTGTAAAAGATAATTAATTATTAAAAATAATTAAATTAGATACTATTTTTTTACTAAAATTGTTACTTCCCCTTAGCACTCCCAATAGAGTGAATATACTGATAATCTATCACTATCTTTTTACTTTTTGGAAGAGATGTTGAAAGTTTTTCTATCACTTGGTTAAAATCTTCAAAAAGATAGTTTGACA
>JAMOMC010000085.1 GCA_027068765.1 Campylobacterales bacterium | reverse complement strand
AAATTATCTACTCCAAGCAGGAGCAGCTGCATTCTCTACTAACTTATCTAGCCTAT
This sequence comes from Campylobacterales bacterium, assembly GCA_027068765.1. GTDB lineage: Bacteria > Campylobacterota > Campylobacteria > Campylobacterales > QNZT01 > SZUA-1433. Next base: position 10,184 of record JAMOMC010000085.1, on the reverse strand, counting down.
CATTTGCCATATTATAAATCCAAATATCTAAAGGCTTAGTACTGCTAACTCCCCTCTCAAAAGCTACTTTTTTTGCATCAGGAGAGACTGCAATATTCCCAATATACTCATCTTCCAAACTCAATAACATATCAGTTTTTTTAGTTTTTAAGTTATGTTTGTAAATTCTAAAAAAAGTACGACTCCCCTCATACTGTTTAAAGTACATAGAGACTAAAAACCCACTAGCATCTGATAACCACTCAATATCAATAACTTGGCATCTATCTGATAAATTAGACATTCCAGTATAGTTACAAAAGCCTAGATCAATTCGCTCTAATAATTCAGGTTTATCTATGTTTTTATTATCCACCTTACTTAAGTATATTCTGTCTGCTGAGTAATTATTTGTAACTATTAATACTTCATTGTTAGATGTTGGAGAGAGTTTTATATATTGTGGATCATCAGTATAAGAGGTTAAGAAAAGACCAAGTTGAGTTCCTCTGTTGCTAGGTAAAAGTTTTTCGGTATTACTCATCATAATAGAATAGTTTTCAAAATCAGGTACACCATAATTTTCAAAATCATATGTTGCCAAACCACTAATTGGCAAAGCATCATCAAATTGGTCAACTCCAGAGATTACTGTATATAAAATATTTTCTCCATCATGACTCCAAGATGCTTGTCTGAGTGTTGTGCAGTGTTCAGATTTATGTCCCCATGCATCAAATCTTTGTACAACTTCAACAGTTTTCCCAGGCACTATATCTGCAAATCCTGCTAAATCATAAAGGCACATTCTTCGCCCATCATAGCCAAGCCAACCTACTGTAGCATATTGCTTAACACCTGATCCAAAATCAGAAACATTGTCAAAAGTTATAGTAAAATCTTGATAAGCAGCAGAAAGCCAAGTAATGTTAGTTGAAGAACCTTCCATATATGCCCAAAAATTAGCTCCGCCACTTAACCAATTTTGACTTTGTATTGTTGCTTTACCTTTTGAGTAAGATGCAAGATATTTAAGTTCAGGTGGATTTGTAATTTTTCTCAAATACTTACCATCTGATGATAAAGCATATAAATCACGACCATAAACAGACTTACCAAAACCATGATCACTATCAAATGCTAACTCACTCCCATCAGGTCTCCAAGCCAATGTACCAATAGCAGGAGATATAAACTCATTTGTTGGAACACTCCAAAGCTCTCTATCGCCTCTTCCATCACTTTGAATAAGACGAATACTCTTTCTTTCTAGACTAGAAGTTACATAAGCGATAGTATCACTTGCGACTGGAGTTTTGTTTGTTAGTGAGCTACTCAATCCTCCTGAGCCTGTTTTTGTTTCCCCTTGTGTATCGTCTGTTTTTTTCTCGTCACCATTACCACCACATCCTATCAATGTTATAAGAAATGCTACTGCTATTAACTGTTTAAATTTCATATTATTTCACACACCGAACATGTTTTTTAGCACTTTTAGCATTTAAACTAATCTCTGCTGTATAAAAATTGATAATCCAAGCCGTTATATTATTGTTTAAATATGAAGTTGAACTCCAGTATTCTCTGGCTAATATATCCTCTTTTGAAGCTGGATTAAAAATACTATCATCGATAATAGATTTTAGTTCATTTATATTTGCCAATCTCCAATCTCCACCACCACTAACTTCTAACTCTTCGCAATATAAAATAGCTTCATGCCAAGTTTTCAAAGCCTTGGCATCTTTATCATCATGCCACTGTAATTTAGTACTTTTTTCTTCTAACTTCTCACCTCTTACACATCTTAAGGATAAAAAAGTAGTTTCTAGTTTTTTCTCTATTTTGCCTATTTCAAAATTAACTGCCCAATTATTTAAGCTATTTACCTTATAAATAGAACTACTCCAAAAAGATCCTGATGCAATATTTTTAAAAACACTATCGCTAGAGCCATAATTAACAATATCTGAAAGCTCATACCGAGAAGGAACTCGCCAATCATCATAACCATCTAACTCTAGATTTGAGCAGTACAAAGTAGCATTTTCTTCTAGATTATCAATACTTTTCCAAACTCTTTTTTCAGTTTTTATAGCCTCATCATCTTGCCACATAAGATTAGTTAACATATCTGTTACAATACTTTTATTTACCTCTCTTATATATATAGGAGTCTCTCCTTTTTTATAAAAACCATCATCCTGCAAATCTAAACTTACATTTCCAAACTCATCATAACTCTCTATCTGTGTTGTCTTTTTTATCTTAAAAATTGAGTAAGTTTCACTGCTTATGTTTGTATCTTCAACTTTGGTGATATTGTTTTCAATACTGCTATTTGCATCTTCGACTTTGATAACACTACTCTCATTTTTATCTAAAACTACAACTTTTGTGTCTTCTTTAGTTTTATTTTGCTCTACTTCTCCCTGTGTCTCCAAAACCTCGTGAGTATGTTCTACAAATTCATGAGTATGATCATCATCATAACATCCACTGATAAATATCAGTAAAAAAACAATAGGTAAAAAAAGTCTTATTTTTAACATTTTTTTAATCTATCTTTCTTACAGTTTTTATGACAGCCTCTGATTTTTTCTTTTCAAAATATTCTATCAGTACGGATTGCTCTCTTTGTCTCATCATAGTCTCAAATACAGCCTTTTTTGACAACTCATATGAGCCTAACTTTGCATCTCCTAATTTTTGAATAAAAAACATACCCTTATGTTGACCCAAATTTAAAACAGGAGTAAAACTACCAACAGGGGTATTTGTTAAAAGCTGAGCAAGTTGTGGATTTATAGAGTTTAATTCAAGTTTTTTAGGTGTTACTTGGATATTTTGCATATTTACCATGGGTTGTCTTTTTTGAAGCTCTAATGCATCTGCTGATGGAGATAAGTACTCAATAAGCTCGATTGATGAGGGCATACTAAACTTACTTTTATGTTGCTCATAATAGGCTTTTACTTCATCTTCATCTGGTTGTTTTAATTTTGCTGATACAATTTTGGTATAAAGCTTCTCTCTTTTTAAGCCATCTTCAAGCTCTTTTTTCAAGCTCTTTTCACTTTTACCCTCAAGTGCCAATGCTTTTTTGAATGTACTTTCATCCATTCCATTTTGTTTTGCAATTTCTGATAGACGCTTTTGAACATCATAAGGAGAGACAACAATATTTAAGTTTTTGATCTCAATATCTTCGATTTTTATCTGAATTAGCCTATCTACCGCCTCTTTTTTAGATATTTGATGTTGCATGCTTAGAGTTTGAATTTCATATAGAGTTATCGGTTCATTGTCAACACTCATAGATACAGCCCCAATCATTGCAGATATGCCAGCTGTCATAAAAAGAGTTAAACTTATAAAATATCTTATCATTTGTAAATATCCTCATATTTTTGTAAAGATTATATCACATTATGATAAAATTCGATAAAATTTTATAACTAGGTATCCTTTATGATTACAACAAGATTTGCACCAAGCCCTACAGGTTATCTCCACATCGGAGGTTTAAGAACTGCACTTTATAGCTATCTTTGGGCAAGAAAAAATGGCGGTAAGTTTCTACTTCGCATAGAAGATACAGACCTTAAAAGAAACTCATTAGAAGCGACACAAGCGATAGAAGAGGCTTTTAAATTTGTTGGTTTGGCTTATGATGGAGAGGTTGTTTATCAATCAAAACGATTTGATATTTATAAAAAATATATCCAACAACTTTTAGACGAAGATAAAGCTTACTACTGCTATGCAAGCAAAGAGGAGCTAAATATATTAAGAGAGGCTCAAAGTTCCAAAAAACAGAGACCAAAATATGATGGAAGATATCGTGATTTTAGCGGAGAGATTCCAAAAGATGTAGAGCCTGTTGTTCGCATAAAAACACCACTTAGCGGAAAGATTGAGTTTGAAGATGGAGTCAAAGGGTTAATTAGTTTTAATGTAGAAGATATTTTAGATGATTTTATCATAGCTCGTAGCGACTCTAGTCCAACTTACAACTTTGTTGTAGCGATAGATGACCATTTGATGGGGCTTAGCGATATAATCCGTGGAGATGACCATCTCTCAAATACTCCAAAACAGATAGTTGTCTATAATGCTCTAGGGTTTGACATACCAAAGTTTTACCATGTGCCTATGATTTTAAATCCAAATGGGAAAAAACTATCTAAAAGAGATGGTGCTACTAATGTTATGGATTATAAAACTATGGGTTATATGCCTGAAGCTATTTTAAACTTTTTAATTCGTTTAGGGTGGAGCTTTAAAGATCAAGAGATATTTTCACTCGATGAGATGCTAGAGCTTTTTGATCCAAAAGATATCAACCGTTCAGCTTCTGCTTTTAATAGTGAAAAATTAGACTGGCTAAATGCTCACTATATTAAAAACTCCAAAAGTGAGAGGATTGTTGAGGAGTTAAAGTTTTTTGACCTTCATATTTGTGGACATGATAAAAAAGAGATTATTGTAGATGCACTAAAAGAGAGAGCAAAAACACTAAAAGAGTTCGCAATGATGGCAAAAAAAATACTTGATGAACCAGAAACTTATGATGAAAAAGCTGTTAATAAATTTTTAAATGATGAAGCAAAAGAGATACTTGAAAAATATGTAGAATTTATAAATAACTATGGCAAAGATTTGCATCTGCCCATAGATTTTGAAGAAGCAACTAAGCTTTTTATGCAAATAAACGATATTAAAATGAAACAACTCGCTCAGCCAATAAGAGTTGCAATGGTCGGTAGTGCGGTAAGCCCATCTGTATATGATGTGCTTAGTATTATTGGTAGAGAGGATGTTGTAAAAAGAGTAGAAAAGTTACTAAAAAGTATCTCTTAACACAGATAATCTTGTATCTACAAAAATCAAAATAAACAGAAAATACATATGAAAAGATGTTAATCTGGATTAAAGTATAATACAGCAAATAGATATTAAGCCTTTTTAAAGGATAAAAAATGAAACAAGAGTATGCAAGTATAAAAGATCACTATAAGTTTACCGAAGAAGATACCAAAATACTACTCAAACTAAAACCTCAGATGCAAGAGTTGGCAGATGAGTTTATTGATGGGTTTTATGATCATATTTGGGGTTTTGGCAAAACTGCTCAGTTTTTGAAAAACAAAAAGATTATTGAACATCATAGAGTTAAAATCAAAGAGTGGTTTGTAAATCTCTTTTGCGGAGAGTATAATTTATCATACTTTACTTATCTTTATAAAATTGGTGAAATCCATGTAAAAATTGGTTTACCAACACACTATGTAAACTCTGCTTTTAGTTTTGTTAGAGTTTTTATTTTGAAAAATATCGAAGATACTTTTGTTGAAAAACAGCAACACATTCGTGAAATCAGAGCCGTTGAAAAAATAATCGACATGAATCTTGATGCACTTACAAGCTCATATAGAGAAGAGGAATTAGGTAGATTTTTATCTATGTCTAAATTTGAAAAAAGTGTCCTTTCAAATTTGAAAAAATTTAACTCATATGTTAATTTTTTCCTAGCAGGTGCTTTAGTTCTTGTTGCATTTTTTGCAATTGGACTCTTTGTTTATGACATATATCTACTATTTTTCACAGATATTGGTATAGAAAAAGGTGTTTTAACAGTACTTGGTAGCTTACTAGTTTTGTGGGCGGCAGTTGAGCTTATCCATGAACAGATAAACCATCTCCAAGGCAAAGGTTTTGCAATAGGTGCTTTTATAATGCTCGCTATGGCAGCTTTAATTAGAAAAGTATTAATTTATTCTCTATCTGCTGACAAAGCCAATGATCTTTTGATAGTAGGTGCGGTGATAGTTGGATTGGCTGTTGCATATTGGCTTGTTGGTATAAAAAATAAAACGACCGAACAACCGTAAGATAAACTTTGAGCTATAACTATACTTTGCCAAAAGTTTTCAATTATGTGATATAATTCGCTTTTTATTATAAAATTCTTAAATTTAAAAGGAACTAAATGCCATTAAAATATCATGAAGGTGGAAAAGTAGCGACAAAAATTACAAAACCATGTGACACACAAGAAGAGTTATCTTTAGCATATACTCCAGGAGTTGCTCTGCCTTGCAAAGAGATTCAAAAAGATCCATCTTTAGCTTACAAGTATACAGCAAAAGGAAACTTGGTTGCAGTTATCTCTGATGGCTCAGCTGTGCTTGGATTGGGAGATATAGGTCCACTTGCTAGTAAACCTGTCATGGAAGGAAAATCTGTACTTTTTAAAAAGTTTGCAAATGTAGATGCTGTTGATATAGAGATAGATGAGAGAGATGTAGAAAAAATTGTAGATATTTGTGTCGCAATAGCAGGAACTTTTGGAGGAATAAATCTTGAAGATATTTCAGCTCCAAGATGTTTTGAGATAGAGCGAAAACTCCAAGAGAGAGTAGATATACCAGTTATGCATGACGATCAACACGGAACGGCAATCATCACAACAGCAGGACTTATAAATGTACTTGAATTAACAAACAAAGATATACAGAAGATAAAAATCGTAATCATTGGAGCAGGAGCGGCAGGTAGTGCTTGTGCTAAAATGTATAAAAGCTTAGGTGCAAAAAATATCGTCATGGTTGATAGCAAAGGAGTTATTAGCACTAAAAGAGAAGATTTAAATGAGCATAAAAAAGCATTTGCGATAGATACAGATGATATGACTTTAGAAGATGCTCTAAAAGATGCTGATATGATGCTCGGACTAAGCGGACCAAATCTTGTGACTGCCCCTATGGTAAAATCAATGGCAAAAAACCCCATAATCTTCGCATGCTCAAACCCAACACCTGAAATAATGCCAGATGTTGCTCACGGCGTTAGAGATGACATCATAATGGGAACAGGAAGAAGTGACTTTCCAAACCAAGTAAATAATGTATTAGGATTTCCATTTATATTTCGTGGGGCATTAGATGTAAGAGCTTCAAAAATTACGGAAAACATGAAAATGGCAGCAGCCAAATCTCTAGCTGAACTTGCAAAAGAACCAATTCCAAACTATGTAAAAGCAGCTTACAATGATCAAAATCTAAAATATGGAAAAGAGCATATAATCCCAAAGCCATTTAACAAAGAAGTTTGCATCTGGGTCGCATCTGCGATTGCCAAAGCAGCCATAGAAGATGGTGTAGCAAATGTAGAAAACTTTGATTTGGAAGAGTATAAAAACAGCTTAAGAAAGCTTATGTATTTAGATGAGCAAGATTAGACTTTTTAGCACAGGTGGTACTATCGCCAAAATGTATGATGAGCTAAGTGGTGAACTTGTTTTTGACAAAGAGCATATTGAAAAGATGCTCCTTCAAGGAAGATGCAAAGCAGATATAAAAATCTCACCTTTAATGTTAAAAGACTCTTTAGATATGAATGATAACGATAGAAATACCATATCAAAAGAGATCAAAAACTGTAATGAAAACAAAATCATCATAACTCATGGAACAGACACAATGGTACAAAGTGCAAAAAGCATCTCAAAGATAGAAAATAAAACTATCGTCTTTACAGGTGCTATGATCCCTTATGCTTTTAAAAATTCTGATGCATTGTTTAATATCGCAGCAGCAATTAGTGCTGTTGACACTTTAAAACATGGGGTTTATATCTGCATGAATGGAAGGATTTTTTTAGCAAATAGTGTTGTTAAAGATAAAAAATTGGGACTATTTTTGGAGATATAGGGCAAGCTTAATGTTTTACTACTATAGCAAAGGATTGTCATCTTCATTTCTACGATTTTTCTATTTTTTTATAAATATAAAATTATCATTTTACTTAATGAAAGTTACGATAATATTATCAAAAACAAACAAAAGGCAATATTTGAAAACCCTACTTATACTTTTAACTCTCTTTACAAGCTCTCTTCTTGCCCTCTCCAATCAACCTTTTCAAGGAGGAGTTGCTGTCATAAATATAGGAGAGTTTGAGCAAAAACCAAAAGTTTTTTTTAAGGCAAGGGAAGTAAAAGTCTTGCAAAAAGATGGAGACTATGTAGCCGTTATTGGTATAGCGATAGATGAAAAAGCTGGAGAAAAACATATAGTAGCTGTTACAAAAAAGAAAAAAGAGCATATATATTTTGATGTGGATGCAAAATCTTATAAAAAAGAGTATATAAAACTAAAAACTAACAAGCGAGTCACACTCTCAAAAACAGATTTACAAAGATTTCAAAAAGAGAAGAAAAAGACAAAAAAAATATTAAAAAGTTTCAACAAAAATATCTCTTCAAACTTAGAATTTATAAGCCCTTTAAGTGGTCGCATCTCATCAACATTTGGCAAGAAAAGATACTACAATGGCAAAGCAAAATCTCCACACAAAGGAACAGATATAGCCGCCAAAAGAGGTACCCCCATAGTTGCATCTTTGGGTGGAAAAGTGGTACTTAGAAAAGATCTGTTTTTTAATGGAAATACTATATATTTAGACCATGGAGAGGGTGTTATAACTATGTATTCACACATGCAAAAATTTGCTGTAAATGATGGAGATGACATCCAAAAAGGTGATGTTATCGGCTATGTTGGCACAACAGGCAGATCAACTGGACCTCATCTTCATTTTGGAATTATCTTAAATGGTGAAGCGATTGATCCTGGGGTTTTTATAGGGGATTATCGATAATTTACCAATCTTTTTGACTAAAGAACAAGAGATTAAAAACTACTATAAATAGACTCTTGCAAGATACTGATAGAAAATCTAAAAAAAGTGGACAAAATTTTGCTATAATAACAGTAACAAAAATTTAAAGGAGCAAATCATGTCAAAAATAGTAAAAGTTATTGAGGTTTTAGCCCAATCAAATGAGAGCTGGGAAGATGCGGCACAAAAAGCGGTCACAGAAGCATCAAAATCAGTTAGAAATATCAAATCTATCTATATCAAAGAGAAAAGTGCAAAAGTTACAGATGGAAAAATATCAAAGTATAGAATTACTGCAAAGATATCTTTTGTAATTGATAGCGCTCAAGAGTAGATAGAAAACTTCTATCTACTCTTAGATAGAAGTATCCATACAAATACTATCCCACCAATAAATGATGTCATAATCCCAACAGGTATCTCTGAAACTGTCGGCAAAATTCTAGCCAAAGTATCACACCCAAGCAAAAAAAGCCCACCAACAACAAAAGTTGGCAAAATAATCTTATCTATACTTTTTTTCATCATTATTTTAACCATATGAGGGATGATAAGCCCGATAAAACCGATAGGTCCCACAATACTCACAAGCACTCCAATACACAAAGAGATTATAACAAAAAGTGTGATTAAAACTTTTTGTACATCTACACCTCTTAAAAATGCAAAGTCACTTGAGATTGAAAATAGTTTAAGCTCTTTTTGGTATTTTAAAGCCATAAATAGCACTAAAATAGCACTTAAAATTATAGGAATTATATCTAAAAACCCAACCGTTAATAAAGAACCCATTGTAAATCTAAGTATAAGATAACTCTGTTCAAAATCACTCAGATAATATATAATCAAAAGAGCAGAAGAGTAAAGAAACGACAAAGCAATCCCTACCAATATAAGCCTTTGATCACTCGAAGAGGGAAGAAAAGAGGAGAAAAAATAGACAATAGCCACAGTGCTAAGTGCTCCCAAAAAACCAAACAAAGAGATAAAACTAAACCCAAAAATGATAGCAAGAGCCGCACCCAAAGTAGCTCCACTAGAGATGCCTAAAGTAAAAGGAGTAGCAAGAGAGTTTCTAAAAAGTGTCTGAAATAAAAGTCCACAAAGAGCAAGTGTACCCCCACTAACAAAAGCAAGCACAACACGAGGAAGACGAATTTGTGTAAATATCTGATACTCCACACTAGATGATTCAAACACCCTCATAAAATCTAAATCAATTTTTCCAACAGAAGATGAGAGTAAAAGTGCCACAAAAACTACAAAAATCCAAAAAATTTTCACATCTTCACCATAACATCATCAAGATTTCTAACAACACTTCCTTTAAAAATATGCTCCAAATTTGAAGGCTCAAAAAACTCTTCAGCACTCTTAAAATTTATCCCTCTCCCATCATCTATGTAAAAGATACGAAAATTTAACTTTAATGCAAGTTGCAAATCATGAGTGATAACTATCTTCTGTTTTAGATGCATCTTCTCTTTTAATATACTGAAAATGAGTTTTGTTTTTATCGG
>JAMOMC010000084.1 GCA_027068765.1 Campylobacterales bacterium | reverse complement strand
TCCCGGCTTATTGCACGTGACAACAGTGAAAAACACCAATACGCGCCAATAAAGCCCTCTTAGCGTGAGTCAACCCTCTGCTGATGAAAAGGAAGGAATGCTGTTTTGGTTTAGCGCCATTATGTGGGTGTCTTCTATTTGTTCGGTTTAGCGCCATTATGTGGGTGTCTTCTATTTGTTTTTTATGTGGGTGTCTTCTATTTGTTTTTTATGTGGGTGTCTTCTATTTGTTTTCGTTTAATTTAGCTCATCAAATTTCTCTTTCATTGTAGGATTCCCGCGTGTTAACTTCTTGATGGTTAAATCATCTGCTTTATTATTAGCCAATCGTAAGTTATTTTCCGATGACAAAAGAGCCTCTTTTGTTTTTTGAAGATTTTTAATTGATTTATCAATTTCCCCAATAGCTTTATCAAATTGATCACTAGCTAACCTATAATTTCTAGCAAATCCAGCTTTAAAAGCATCTATTTTTTCTTCGAAATTAGTAATATCTATGTTCTGATTTCTCATCAAATTTAATTCTACTTTATACTTCATAGAATTCATCGCAGCATTTCTAAGAAGAGTGATGATTGGTATAAAAAACTGTGGTCTTATTACATACATTTTTCCAAACTTATGAGAAACATCAACTATTCCAGTATTGTAGAGTTCATTTTCCGACTCCAAAAGTGAAACTAAAACTGCATATTCACAATCCTTTTCATTACGGTCTTTATCTAGTTTTACAAAGAAATCTTCATTTCTTTTTTTAGTTGAAGTTTCATCATTCTCATTTTTCATCTCGAACATAATAGAAATTATTTCATTTCCAGCATCATCAGTTTCTTTGTATATATAATCGCCTTTATTTCCACCACTTGAATCATTATCTTTTTCAAAATAAGAATTTTGGAAAGCTGTTGCTCGTAGTTTATTGAATTCAACTTCACAATGTTGTTCCAAAGTTTCACCAACCATTTTTGTTGAAAGCTTCTGCTTAAAGTCTTTTAGACGATTAATTTCATCATCTTTCATTTTTATGGCTTCATCTTTTGCAATGAGTTTATTGGTAAACTGTTCTTTAATCGATTTTTCAAGTAGCTCTTTTTCAGTATCTTTTATTTTTAAATCATTAGCAAGGTCATCACGCTCTTTTTCTATTTTTTTAATAGCTTCAGAAACTTCAAGTTTTTTCTCGGTTTCTACATTCTGAATTTTAGATTTCATTTCAGCGATTTCTGTCTCTTTCTTGGCTAATTTTTCAGCAAGTTCAGTATCAGTTTTAGCTTTTAATTCAGTTAGTTCTTTGTCCTTTTTTGCTAGCTCTTCTTGTGATGAATTTTTAATATTAGCTTCTGCCAGTTTAACTGCACTATCTTTTTCCTTTTCTGCAAGGGCTAGTCGATTTTTTAGTTCTTCTTCAAATTGATGGTCACGAACTTGTTTAATAATATCAGCAAATCCAGCTTCATCTACTTTAAAAACTTTTTTGCAATTTGGACAAATGATTTCATTCATATTACTTCCCTTTACTTATGTATTTTATAAATACACCTCAACGACTGTGCTTGCAGCTATTATAGTTCACAATATATTCTGCCCATGCCACTATCATTCTTTTTGTAATCATTACGTGGATTATCAAATGTATCATCGGTAATTGATAACCCATTAATTTTATTTGTGGTCATCATTTTCCAACCGGGGACTTTTCCTGAAACACTACCTCCAGAAACTTGATAGCAACGAAGGCACTCATTATTCGCTGTACTGACACCGTGAGTATGAGGCTCAACAACGCGGCTATGTCCTTTGTATGAAAATGATAAAAGTCTTTTTTCTTGTATTGCTTGGCAGATTATCTCATTCATTATCTTTTCCTTTTTTATGCATAACTACAATTCGACGACAAAAACATCCTGTTGCAACAGAACACATCCATCCCATAACATTCCTTCACCAACCATAACCCATTGATTCCATTCGACATCTAATCGTGTTAGGGCAATAATAAACAAGGAAAGAAAGTGGACATCTCGCCGTCCACCGGGGAACGTATTCTGCCTTTCGGAAATCTTCTGGAAACTGGGACGGGAAACCCGGCTGAAATCATCCATAACCACCTGTCTTTGCAATTCTTTCCCTGCATGAAGCCTGATGTAAAAA
>JAMOMC010000083.1 GCA_027068765.1 Campylobacterales bacterium | reverse complement strand
TGTAAGTTATAATCTCATTTCTAGTAGGTGCATCTTTGCATCCTTGATATATTGTGAGTATAGATAAAAATATAGCTACTAACTTAAGAATTTTCATGGTGTTAGTTTATCTTTTTGTTGCTTAGAAAATATTTTTTACCTATTTGGATAATCAACTTTAAAAGTATCTTATGATAGAATATTATATAATTTAACTAAATTTGGGATTTATGAAAAGATTTTTATTTTTACTAATTTTTATTGTTGTTAATTTAGATGCTAAAAAATTTGATAAGTTAGAGTTTAAGGGTGATGGAATTGATTTTTTTATGGGGACTTTCTCTAGCTCTTCACTCTATAAAGTTATAGGGAAGCCTTATCCTCCTTTTTATACTCCTTGGCGAAAAGATCCAATTTTTTATGATAATGATGTAAAAAATTATGAAGAGGTAATACAGGAGTATTTTCACTCTCATGGATTTTATAAAGCTAAGATAAGTTCAACTATCAAAGAAGATAAAATAGTTATAAATATAGCAAAAAACGACCCCATCAAAATCAAAGAGATTAAAGTCCATCCAACTAAGGGTTTAGCTAAATATCTTCCATTTCAAATTGGGAGTATTTTTACGACGGATGGGTTTAAAGAGAGTAAGAATATACTTGAGAGAAAGCTTTTAGAAGAGGGTTATCCTAGATATTTTTTAGATGCAAAAGCTTATGTTGATGTTGATTTGTATGAGGTTAAGATTGATTATAATGTTGATAAAAATGAGAGTGTAACTTTAGGTGAGACAAGTATTGAGGGAAGAGGGGATGTTAAAGAGGAGATTATCAATGAGGCAATCACTTATAAAAAAGGTGAGCTTTATGATATAAGTGAGTTAGAAAAAACTTATGACAATATCTATGAATATGGTATATATGATTATATCTTGGTTGAACCAAAGTTGGATTTTAATGGCTCTGTAGTGCCAGTTCATATAAAACTTAAGATGGGGGATACAAAATTTATAAAAAACTCATTTGGTTATAACACAGACACGGGACCTCGTGGTTCACTCTCTTGGGTTGATAAGAACTTTTTTGGAAATATGAAAGTTTTTGATGTAGGTTTTAAAATCTCAAATCTTGGATATAAAGCTTATAATACTTTTTATAATCCTCGTATTATTTTACCCTATGCTGGAAAGATTACTTTTAAAAATGAGATAAATTATCATTTGACAAAGTATGATAGCTACACAGAGAAAGGTATTGTAAATCGTGTTACATTTTCCAAAAAAGCATTTGGACTTGAACACTATTTTGGGCTTTTGACAGAGCTTAGTAAAATTGAATCAAAGATAAATGATACAGCTAAAGATAGTGGAAATTACTTTATAAACTCACTTTTTTATAGGCTTTTGATAGATAAAAGAGACTCAATGGTAGATGCAAAAAAGGGTTATTATGCATCTTTGTATTTGGAAAAATCAGATGAAGTTTTGGGGTCTGATTTGAACTATTTAAAAGCTCTTTTGGAGCTTCGTTATATCAAAAGTTATTATAAAAATCGTCTCACTTTTGGTCTTAAAACTCGTCTAGGCTCGATCAATAGTGATGTGCCGACTTTTAAAAGATTTTATACAGGTGGTTCATTTACAAATAGAGGGTATGATTTTAGAGAGCTTGGATTAAAAGATAGTGAAGGTGTTCCTCTTGGTGGTGTATCTCTTATAGATATTTTGAGTGAAGTTAGGTATGAAGTGTTTTCAAAATTTACTGCTGTTGCTTTTTATGATACTTCGATGCTTAGCCTAAAACCTGATAATTTTAGTGATAGCTTTTATGATAGCTTTGGTTTTGGTATGAGGTATCTTACACCTATTGGACCTTTTAGGCTTGATTTTGGGTTTCCTATCAAAGATGATGGGTGGACATTTCATATAAGTATAGGGCAAGTGTTTTGAAAAAAGTTTTTAAGATTTTAGGAGTTTTTTTACTTTTCATTTTAGTTCTTGTTGGGTTTTTGTTTTTTTCATTAAGTAGTCAAACTATGTTAAATAAAATAGCACAAACAGCAATCTCACAAAGTGGTGTAGATGCAAAATATGAGAGCTTTGAAGGAGATGTTTTTGGTGGGTTTTTTATAAAAGGTTTCTCTTATGAAGATAAGATAAAAGCAGATTTGAAACTAAAAGCAGATTTAGTAAAATTAAAAGATGGAGTTTT
>JAMOMC010000082.1 GCA_027068765.1 Campylobacterales bacterium | reverse complement strand
TTTTCTATAAGAACTCCTGTTAAACCTAAACCATATCTTAAAAACTCTTTTTCGATTTGCTCACTCACATATTGGCTAAGTTGATCATAATTTGCAGCTAAGTCAAGTACAGGTATATTTGAAGTTGCAACAATCTCTGTAAATCTTGAGATTATATGGTTTCTTAACTGATTGCTTATCTCATCTACACTAAAGTTGCCATTTGTTCCAACAATCTCTCTTATAAAAGTAGCAGGGTCTACTATACGGATGCCGTAAGTTCCAAAAGCTCGAAGTCGTACTACTCCAAACTCACTATCTCTTAAGATAATTGGATTTTTTGTACCCCACTTAAGGTCTGTAAATTGTCGCAGATTACAAAAATAGACCTCCGCTTTAAATGGAGAGCTAAAGTTATGATCCCAATGATTTAGAGTTGTTAAAATTGGTAAGTTTTTAGTTTCAAGTTCATAAATACCAGAGCTTAAAACATCTGCTATCTCTCCCTCATTTACAAAAACTGCCGCTTGTGATTGGCGAACTGTTAATTTTGCTCCATATTTTATCTCATTGTTATATCTTTCAAAACGGTAAACTAAAGTGTCATTACTCTCATCAAGCCAATCAATTACATCTATAAACTCACCAAAAATTTTATCCCAAAAACCCATAATTTTTATCCTTATTTTCTACTAAAAGTTCCAGCTGCTAAAAGTGCATCGTGAAGTTGTGCTTCTACTTTTTCAAGCTCAACAGTTGCCTCAGCACGAGCAGTTTTTCCTCTATTTGCAATCTCAATACTCTCATTAATTGTCTCAATTAGTGTCTGATTTGCTTTTTTGATAGACTCAATATCATAAACACCTCTCTCAACTTGCTCTCTTATCTTTCTGTTTGTATCTCTAAGGTTTTCAGCATTTTTCTCTAACAATTCATTTGTCAAATCAGTCGCTTTTGTGACAGCTTTTGCAGCCTCTCCACTTCTAAAAATAGTGATTGTTTGAGCTAGTTGGTTTTTCCAAAGTGGCACTGTATTTACAAGAGTTGAGCTTATCTTTGTGATAAGTGCTTTATCGTTCTCTTGAACTAATCTAATACTTGGAAGTGACTGCATAGCAACTTGTCTTGATAATCTTAAATCATAAACCCTTCTCTCTAAGTCATCTCTTGTAGATTTTATATCTTTTAAGCCTAGAGTTTTTACCATCTGTTTACTCTCTCCAGCTTCTCTCTCTAGTTTTGGAATCAGATTTGTATCTAAATCGTTTAGTTTATAAGCTCCAGCTGCTATGTAGTGTTCTAATTCTTTATAAAACTCAAAGTTTACATCATACAATCTATCAAGTGAAGTGATGTCTGTTAAGAGTTGAGTTTTGTGCTGTTCTAACTCATCTGTTACTGCATCTATTTGAGATTTTACATCCTCATATTCTCCTAAAAATTTTACAATAGGACTAGCAAAACCAAAAAGTTTTGAAAATAAATTTTGTTTGGCATTTGGATCTAATGAATCTACATCAAAACCTTTTATTACAGCTACTAGCGAGTTTAAACTATCTCCAGCACTTCCTAAATCTTTATTTTTTACACCCTCCAACATAGAGTCTGAGACTCTATTTATATTCTCTTGTGCTTTTGCACCAAAGTAGATAACAGAGTGAGGATTGTGAATATCAATCTCACTTGCTGTAACTTCCATCTTTGTCTGCTCTACTTCACTTGCTGTATTGTACGAGACTATGCCATCTTTTAGTATGACAGCATTTAAATCCTGCTCATTTTTTTTTATCTCTTCAACTATCTCTACTTCAACTTCTTTAACCTCTTTTTTTTCCATTTTCACACTCCTTCATTTTTTAATTGTTTTGTTAATGCCTCTATCTGCACATCTAATCTTGTGATATCATCTTCATTTAATCTCTCTTTTTGCTCATGTATGGTTTTTTCTACAGTTTTTAAAAGATGCAGATAGTTATCTCTCATCTTTGCATCTATGTTAGAGTTTTTAAGATTATCTGCATATTCAGATGTAATTTTTTCTGTACGATGCAAATAGACATTAAAAAACTTACGAGCTCTTCTTAAATCATTTGGGTTTTCTTCAACTGTTTTTATAACACTTTGTGTCTCTTTTACAATGCTCTCTAGCTGTGAGCTTATCTGTGGGTCTGATATGGCTAATTTTAATTTTTTTATATTTTTAATTCTCAATTTTGCTTTAGA
>JAMOMC010000081.1 GCA_027068765.1 Campylobacterales bacterium | reverse complement strand
CAATTACATCTTTTATCTTTGGCAACATATCTTTAAAATTAAACATTTATAACTCCTTTTGCTAAATAATATTTCAAATTGAAATATTATTGTAACATATTTTTTATTTTTATTACAATAGAGAAAATTTTATAAGGAAATATAATGAAAATAAAAAATATAGTATTAGGATTAGTGGCTTTGGTAGATAGTTTTTTGACTTTGATTGAGATTTCGATGTTAAAACTTAGTGATAGAGTTTTGTGATAAAGAGGATAAACCTCTTTAAAACCTCTTATACAAAAGTCACATCAGTAACATGATGCTCAATTCCAAGCTTTGATGGCTCAATTCCAAGTGCTAAACCAACCATTTGCGGTAGATGAAGAATTGGTATACTAACATCTCTTCCAACTGCTTTTGAGATATGTGCTTGTTGTGTATCCATTCTAAGATGACAAAGTGGACAAGGAGTTACGATAGCTTCAGCTCCATTATCTATAGCATCTAGCATTGCAGTTCCTGATAAGAGGTTTGCTGTTTGTGGTGCTTGGAGTTCTACATGGAAACCACAGCATTTATTTTTATGTTCATACTCAACATTTTTTGCACCAAGTGCAACTATGAGTCTATCTAATGAAGTTGGAGCATATGAGCTTTCTCCGCCATTGCTCTTGTTTTGCATGTGAGCTGGTCTTATGTTGTGACAGCCATAAAATGCACCAATTTGCATATCAGTTAAAGGTTTTGTAACTTTTTTTGAGATCTCTTCTAGTCCAAGATCATCTACCAAAGCATATAAAAAATGTTTAACTTCACTTGTACCTTGATACTCTAAACCAACCTCTTTAAGCTTACTATTTATCGTCTTCTTTAGATCAGAATCTGCATCTAATCTCTCTTTTGTCATAGCAGTATTTAACTGGCAAGTGTTACAAATAGTAACCATTGTAAGACCTAGTTTCTCTGCATAAACTATATTTCTAGCATTTAGTGTTAAAGATAGCTGATCATCAAAATCTTGAAGATGGCTAGCTCCACAACAAGAAGCCTCATCTAAAAGTACAAGCTCAATATCTAAAGCCTCAGCAATTGCCATTGTTGATTTTAAAAGTTCTGGTGTACTCTCTCTTGCTGTACATCCTGTATAAAGTGCATATTGTAATTTACTCATTTTTAATCCTCAAACTTTGTTGTTGATGCAATTTTAACAAGCTTTGTAATTTCATCAAGATTTTTACTCTTTGGCATCTTCCAAGGCATCACAATTTTACCTTTTTTCCACATTTTATAAGCGACAGGAACATGTTTTAAGACTCCTGGAATTCCCTCTGAGTATTTTACCAACTCACCCTCATCTAAAAGACCGTGTTTCTCGATAGAAGGTTTAAATCCATAAGCATGTCTTGTGGCGACATTATTTTCAGCCATATCATCATCAAATGTTTGAAGATGCAGTTTTGTAATCTTTCCAATTGGATCTAACTCTTTTGGACAAGCCTCCGCACACTCAAAACATTTAACACAATCCCAAATTCCAGTTCCAAGATTATTAACTATATCTAATCTCTCTTCACTAGCATTATCTCTAACATCCGCATTAAATCTATAAGCAATCGCAAGAGCAGCAGGCCCTAAATAACCTTCATTTACATTTACACTAGGACAAGAATAGTAACAATTTCCACACTGAATACAATAATCAGCCTCATCTATCTTCTCAACCTCAGCAATAGAGACAAGATTTTCAGCCTTTGGTGCTTCATCGATATCAGCCACTAGATATGGCTGAACCATGTTGTACTTATCCCAAAAAGTACCTTTATCTATAACCATATCTTTTATAGTCCTACCCTTGTCTTGAGGCTCGATAACAAGATCCTCTCCAAAAATTTCAACCAAATCACTAACTCTATCTTTACAAGCAAGAGTTGCCTTGCCATTTACTTTAACAGCACAACTCCCACAAATTCCATGCCTACAACTTCTTCTATAAGAAAAAGTTCCATCCTTTTCCCACTTAATGCGGTCAAGCACATCAAGAACCATATCTTCAGGTCGAACATCTAAAACATAATTTTTATAATATGGTAAAAAATCTGTCTCGCTATTAAACCTAAATACTTTAAATGTCATCTTTTTTGTATCAATTTTTGCCATTAATATATCCTAAATATCTAGTATGTTCTTGCTTCTGGCTCAAACTTGCCAAGTGCAACATCTGTGTACTCTATCTTAATATCGCCATTTTCACCCATATAAGCAAAAGTATGTTTTAAAAAATTCTCATCATCTCTTGTATCAAAATCATTTCTAAAGTGTGCTCCCCTACTCTCATTTCGACTAAGTGCCCCCTCAACTATAAAAGCTGAAAAATCTAACATATGTCCAAACTCAATAGCCTCTTGCAAGTCTGTATTGTAGATTTTGCTTTTATCTGCTACTCTGATATTTTTATATCTCTCTTTAAGCTCTTTTATAAAAATTTTCTGCTTTGTTAAAGACTCTTTGGTTCTAAAGACTCCAGCATTTTCAGTCATAGATGCTTGAAGTTCAGCTCTTAGAGCAGGAACTCTCTCTTTTCCATTTGAATCAAGTAGGGTTTTTATCTCTAAAAGCATCTTATCAGCCGCACTTTCATCTATCTCCATAAGCTCTAAAGTATCAATATCTTTTGCCATAGTCTGCCCAACATGACGACCAAACAAAGGAGCCTCTAAAACTGAGTTTGCCCCTAGACGATTTGCTCCGTGAACACTCACACATGAACACTCTCCTGCTGCATAAAAACCTTTTACATATTTTGTCGCATCCATCTTAACTCGCCCTGCAATATTTACAGGAATTCCACCCATTGAGTAGTGAGCAGTCGCTGCAATCATAACAGGCTCTTTAACCATATCAAGCCCTAAAAATGTTATAGCCAAATCTCTAAGCTCAGGAAGTCTCTCCATGATTTTCTCTTCTCCAAGATGAGTCATATCAAGATAAACCGCATCTTTATCAGGTCCTACACCTCTGCCTTCTAAAACTTCTTGAGTGATAGAACGACTAACCAAATCACGAGGTCCTAACTCCATTTTAGATGGAGCATACTTCTCCATAAATCTTTCACCTTTTGAGTTTAAAAGCTTTCCGCCCTCTCCTCTTGCTGCCTCACTCATAAGTATTCCAGTTCCAGCTAATCCTGTTGGGTGAAATTGAACAAACTCCATATCTTCCAAAGGTAGTCCATGTCTAGCTACGATAGAGAGTGCATCTCCTGTGTTTGCATGAGCATTTGAATTTATCTTAAATGCTCTTCCATATCCACCTGTAGCAAACATCACAGCTTTTGCATTAAAAATTGCACTCTCACTTGTCTTAATGTCATATGCCACAACACCTTTAACAACACCTTTATCATAGATAATATCAGAGACATACCACTCATCTAAAAAATCAACTCCCAAACGATTTGTCTGCTCAAACATAGTCTGTAAAAGAGTTAACCCTGTTCTATCTTTTGCATAACAAGCACGAGGGTGTGATTGACCTCCAAAAGGTCTTTGGGCTATTGTTCCATCTTCATTTCTACTAAAAACAGCTCCCATCTTCTCCATCCATCGAACAAGTTCAGGTGCAGTTTTACACATAAACTCAACAGCATCTTGATCTGCTAAATAGTCACTCCCTTTAACCGTATCAAATTCATGAAGCTCAACACTATCATCTTTTGCAAAAGCAGCATTTATACCTCCTTGTGCCGCTCCTGAATGGCTACGAAGAGGATGTAGTTTTGTTAAGATAATAACACTCTTACCAGCACTTTTAAGCTCTCTTGCAGCAGAGAGTCCCGCAAGACCTGCCCCTACAATCACAGCATCATATTTGTGAATTGGTATACTCATAAAGTTTGTCCTTTAAAAAATTAATATATTTAATGTATTTGTTTGAATTATAGTAAAAATATGTTTAAAATAAACAACTAATAATATTTTATCCTAAGCTTATCAAATTATCTGAATATTTATCGGCTGTGTATGGTTCATAATTACTCTTGTAGTGTAGGTAATGGGCTGAGTTTTTATGCCCATCAAGTGCCTTTTCATCTTCCCAAGCTTCAACAACTACAAAAGTTGTTGGCTTATCCTCTAACTGATAGATATTATAAAGCAGACACCCATCTTCAACTCTTGAAGCTTGCACCATAGTTCCTAAAAGTGCTTTCAACTCTTCAATACACTCATCTTTTGCCACAAAAACAACTTTTTTTGTTATCGTCATAATTACTCCTTGGTCAATTTTTATCTCCCAAGTATATCATCTGCTTCATAAAATCTTTAAAACTTACCAATCCATCTTTTGATTTATTCGTCTTGAACTATCTCTTTGCATGGTTTGTCCCTCTTTACCTTTTCCAGACCAGACAGTCGTATCTGGTGCAAACTGGGCTCTAAATGAGTGTCTTATAACATTAGCATTGAATCTATCATATAACAACCAAGTTTCAGGTGTATACCAAACTCTATCAACAAAAGGAGTCCTTGGAGCTTGCAAAGTCATAACATTGTCAGTTGTATCTGTGACAATACCATCTCTACTTGTAGCATTTCCAACAATTGCATCTGCATTAGCACCAATTACATACCAATTTATACTATCAACACTCTCTTTGCCACTAGCTTGAGTAAATATACTACTATCACATCCATCATCACAATAAACCTCATGTAAAGCCTTAGCTTCCATATCTTCACCCTCTACCGAAAGAGAAGGAACATGAAGTCTTCCATAATATATATCTAATTCCTCATCATGAGAACTCTCTCCAATAATTAAAGAACTGTTTGCAGATGCATTAATCTTATTAACTTCAAATTTAAGAGGATTTTTGGGTTCATTTGCCTCTCTTGAAAAATTAACTTTTAAGCTAGCATTTGCTTTTCCACTATCATATGCAGATGCATCTATATCAAATGTAAAATTAGCGGCTATGTCCACACTATCGTTATGTTCATCATTATCCATATCTTGCCATACAAGTTGTTCGATAGTTGGAGGATTTACCTCAAAATCTATAATTAAACTTGTATCGTGAGAGAGACAACCATTTGTGTAGTTTTTAGTTAATTTACCATCTTTTGAGAAAGCTTTTATATTAGCTTTTATATTTGCACCCATATTTTTCACAGAGTTTATATCTGAATAAAATAGCATATCAGCATAATTAG
This sequence comes from Campylobacterales bacterium, assembly GCA_027068765.1. Classification (GTDB taxonomy): domain Bacteria; phylum Campylobacterota; class Campylobacteria; order Campylobacterales; family QNZT01; genus SZUA-1433. Next base: position 3,530 of record JAMOMC010000081.1, on the reverse strand, counting down.
ACTCTCCACTCATTGTCCAACTTACATCAAATTTATCTGGAACAAATGCCATAGAGTTTTGACTCATTGAGATTATACGATTAGCCTCACTTGTGTCACTTGCATCTACTAAGGCAAACTCACTTCCAACAATCTCATGTATATTAAAATCCAATCTACCAACTTCGCTATATTTTACACTATAAGTAGCTTCACCATCTTGAAAGTGTATATTTGGAAGTGTAAGATTGCCATCTACATTACAATCTACTTCATTATTTTGTTTATACTCTAACGTAAATGAGCTACTTATCTCATTATAATTTGCAGCCGGGTCTCCATATTGATCTAATGCTAATATCGTAAAATCAAAACTTTCTCCTGCTTTAGAGCTTGGAGGAATTTCTATTTTAAAAATGTCAGGACGAACAGAAAATGTATCACTACTTATGCTATCATAATCATGAGTCTGATTAAAATCTCCATATATTTTTAAACTTGCCTCTTTGAGAGCTCTTGAAATTGTTAAAGATTGTTCTGGAAGGTCTATCTTTCCATCTACATCTGTCACAAGAGAGCCTTCCCACAATGAAACTGATTCAAGCTCAACTTTTGTAATATTCATATCACTTTGAGGTTTATCTAATGTATGATTATATGCCAACACTGTCAAACCAAATGCTTTATTTACAATTTTGGTAGAAATTTTGCCATCTTCCCAATCAAATGAATTTGTTGTATCAACTACTCTAAGCTCTATATCATAATCATCATTGATGATAACACCCTCAGCTTGTGGATCAAAAGCATAATAATCATTTGGTTTTAGAGTAATATCTATAAAGAACTTTTCATCTTTTTCAACTTTTGTATCACCTAAAATCTCAATCTCTATAGTAGCATTTTGCTCACCCATAGCTATTACTACATAACCTACAGAAGGAGCATAATCCTCACCAACACTAACATTAGCATCACTACCACTTACAGTATAATCTACTCTCAAACCTCCAACATCTGTGATATTACGATCAGAAAAAAGAGAAAACTTCAACTTTTTACTACCACTATGCCCCTCTAAAGTTTTTGCATCTTTTATCTCTATGATAGGCACATCTCCCATCGTAGCTTTATTGCATCTTGTACTATCTCCACCATCTCCTCCTGCAAATATTGGAGAAAAAAGTACAGCATTTGGCTTTGGATTGTCAGGGTCGGTTAAATCGATACGATAAACCTTTCCAGCTTGTGCTGCATAAGTATAAAAATATCCATTATCATCAAAAAAACCTTCATAAGATATAGAGCTGTTATTATCTAAACCTATAATAAATTCCCATTTTTCATTTACTGCATCTAAATCTGTCTTGTTGGGATCGATTTCAAGAAGAGTTCCATTATACATTACAGCATAAAGTTTCCCATTTTCAGGATGAAATGCCCAATCTTGAATATCTACTTTATCCCCATCATTACTTATATTATAATCTTTAATCAGCTCTAAAAAGGTACCAGATGAACTATCTAAATCAACAACATATACATTTTTTTTGTTAAATACTCCATTTTTACCATCTTGAAGCATATAAAGATGTCCATTTTTATCTACATCTCCAACATTAAAAGTCCAACCATCTGGAATACCAACAACTGGACCAAAAATTTTAGTAACATACTCACCATCTAAATCTTTACCAATTCTTACAAATGTTCCATTTCTATCATCATTGTTATATCCCCAGACATAACCATCTTTATGGTTGTATCCTATTGCATTATTAAGCTGTTGAAGTTTATCTCCAAACTTACTTTTATTTCCTTTAATTGTATCAAGTTCATAGATGTCTAATGTATCATTTAATATAATTGCATTTTGTAAACAACCTAAAGGTAGAGCATCTTCTACGATATGGCTCTCTCCAAACTCTGAAGTATTACCGTTTGTATCTGTGGCTGTTGCTACTATCTCATCTCCATACTGCAAAGTTACAACTGTTGGTATTGTGATATTTAAATCAAAATTTCCGTCTGCATCACTTGTAAACTCTCCTATATACCACTTTCCACCACCACTATAAACTTCTACTATTGCATCTTTAAAATCACTTTGATTAGGAGTTAAGCCTACATAACCTTTAAGATATAACTTTGTTCCATTAACAACCACTTTTGTAAAAACAGGATAATCCATACTCTCATTTTGAAGTGTAATATCTTTTATTCCATCATTTGGAGTAGGCCCATCACCAAATGTATCATAAATATAAGCACCTACACCCTTATACCCATTTGTTTGGTCTAAATCTATAGATATAGGATTGTCATAAATTGAATTTTGTGATATCTTTGTCTTGTGTGTTGATTTAACTTGTTCATCAAATGCAGTTACAAGTATACCTGGCCCCTTATTACCGTAGATATGATTATTATAAATTTTATTATCATCTCCTACTGATCTTAGTCCAAAAGTCTCTTTTTTTGAAGCACCATAACCATTTTTATATGCTGTATTATCATACCATTTTATCTCTCCTCCAGACTCCCAAGTATCAAAACCACCACCAAGACACTCATAAACATAATTTTCATAAATCTCTATGTTTTTAGACAGTACCTCAATAGTCATACCATCTGGCTCATATATACCAGCCCAAGCAGCCCAAGCAACTTCATTTTGATAAATCTTACCATCTTCAACACTACCTGTTGTACCACCCCATGTATTACCAAGTGTATAGATAGCATGATTTCCAATATCTAAAACATAGTTATTATATATCTTAAAATTTGAAATTATCTGATCTTGTGAATAGAGTGTTATTCCATTTGCTTTAGTTCTGTTAGTGCCAGATAGAGTAGTTCCATCTGCTCTAACACCAACAAAGTTTCCACTTATATCTATACCTTGAGCCTGTGAATTAACCACAATATCACTCATACTATCATCATTCCAGTTTGTATCATCTGAGCCATATATCGCAATATTTTTTATAGTGATATCACTAAGCATTTGGTTATCACTTCTTTTAGCTTTGATGCCATACACTGCTTTACGATCTATATTTATCTCAAGTTCAGGCTTATTAAAAAGAGTTAAAGTTGGATCATCACTACTATCTATAATACCATCTGGACCAGTACCTAGCTTTATACCTGAACCTACTGTTCCACTGTTTTTATCTCTAATTGAGCCACCAGGATTGTAAGCTGTACCATCAATAGTAGTTTCACTATCTGTAATCACAGGCAGAGCTGTTGAGAGTTTAATACTCCAAAAACTCTCATTTGTTGCAACTGCTGGTACAAATCTCATCTTGTTTGCTCCCGAGATTTCATTTGCATTTTTGATAAATGTTCTTAAGCTTCCTTGTCCATACTCTTCAGGGTTTACAACTACATTAAAAGAGAATCCAAAATCTACATTTTCTCTACTTGAACTATTGATATCTATCAATGCAACATGCTCTGCGGTCATCAATGATGAAGCATTATCGTCTTTATGTCCTCTCCATCCTCCATAGCAAACACCATTAGAACCAAGTGTCACCTCA
>JAMOMC010000080.1 GCA_027068765.1 Campylobacterales bacterium | reverse complement strand
TTCTCTACTTGAACTATTGATATCTATCAATGCAACATGCTCTGCGGTCATCAATGATGAAGCATTATCGTCTTTATGTCCTCTCCATCCTCCATAGCAAACACCATTAGAACCAAGTGTCACCTCACCCCATCCACCATCATTACACACTCCACCACTAGGACCATAAGTCTGCTCAGCCCAAATATCTGGAAAAGATGAACCTCCTTTTGTAATTGTTTTTGAATCTACTACAACAAAGTATTTTCCATTACTCACATCAAACTCATACTCACCATTTAAAGTAGTAGCTATATCATACAACACATCACTAGCATCTCTTGAAGAGTTATTGTCTCTATATAGATAGACTGTTGCATTATCTATATCTAATGATACTAATCCATCACCATCTCTATCTTCAAAAATTTTTCCTGAGATTTTCTTATCTTTTAGCTCCTCCATAGGAGCATTCATACATCTTGCACCATCTCCTTGTGATGGTATTTCAAACTCAACATATCTAGAAGTTGATGAAGGATTTGATGGGTCAGTTAAATTTATCTTATAGATATTATCATCACTACCATTGTTAAAATAGAAGTTATTATCTTTATCAAAAAAGACAACATTAGAACCAGTAAAAGTCGTTACTTCTAAAGAACCTATAGAAGTAACTATATTAGTAGTAAGGTCAATTTCATACAAATTATTACTATTGTCATCTGGAAGATATATTTTACCATTGGTAGGATGAAATGCAAAATCAGCCGTATCAAAAGTTAAACCAGTAAGGGTAATCGTTGAGAGCATTACAGGAGTTGAAGGGTTTAAATCTACTCTATAAATTTTACTAGGATCATCTCTAGTTGCAAGATGCAAAATACCATCAACAGATACATCACCTATATGATACCCACCAGTAGTATAAGACTCATATGAAGGTAACCCAGTTATTGTATAACTCTTTACATGATAATTATCATCAATACGAACAACTTTTTTCCCAACTCTATCATAACCCCATATATAGTTATCTTTTACATTGTAACCTATCGCATTTATATTGTCACCATAAAAATTTTCAACTCCTACAACTGTATTATTATTTACACTGTCACCATAAAGATCTAATCCATAACCATCTGTAGGATAAGTTTTACTTTCACTCACAAAAACAAATGAATCAACTGAGCAAGTAAAAGGGTTACCCTCTGAGCGAAGTGAAGTAGTATTTGTACCAGAACTCCAATGCATACGACCTCTAGCATCAATAATTGTTACAAAAATAGCTAAGAGAATTAAAAAACGATGTATTATTTTCATTATTTGCCTTTATTTATCTTAAAATACTAAATGTAATATCGACAAATATTAGAGTTAAAATAGTCAAATTAAAATTTTTTTGTTAAAATAACTTAAAAAGGTTTCCCAATTGTTAGACAAAGAATCATTTTTCATCTCACTTTTTGATACAAAATATATCGGAGATGATGGTGCGGTTGTGGGTGAAAATATCTACTCAAAAGATCTTTTTTGTGAAGATATACACTTTAAAAGAGAGTGGATGAGCTTAAAAGAGATAGCTTATAAGAGTATGCTCATAAACATTTCAGATGCAGTTGTTATGAATGCAAAACCACTTTATGCTCTTATAGGTATCAAAATCCCAAAAACTTTTACACTTGATGAGTTAAAAGAGTTATCTGTTGGTTTTTTAAAAGCTTCAAATGAGTTTAACTTTGAAATCATAGGTGGTGATACAGTAGCTGGAGATAAACTAGATATAA
>JAMOMC010000079.1 GCA_027068765.1 Campylobacterales bacterium | reverse complement strand
CTCAAAGCTCCAACAGGACAAACAGCAGAACAAGCACCCCAATCTATGTTGTTATCTTCTACTTTTGTATTTATGATTTTTGAGCTATAACCACCTGCACTAATTTGAAGTGCTTCATCACCAATAATCTCATTACTAACACGAACACATCTCTCACACATTATACAAAGATGCGGATCATAAGTGATACTTCCCCAATTTTGCATATCTCTTTTTTGATCTTTTGCTGCAAAACTTTGTGAAGATATATTAAACTCTAGTGTCTTATTTTGTAAATCACACTCGCCTGATTTTGGGCAAACTCCACACTGTAAAGGGTGATTTACATCATAAAGTTTCATGATATTTTGTCTATGTTTATAAAGCTCTTGTGAGTGAGTCTCAATTTTTAAACCATCAACAACTCTCTCTTGACAGCTAAGAACAGGAGTATCTAAACCATCAATATCAACAACACACAATCTACAAGATGCAATAGGCTTTAGCTTTGGTAAATAACACATAGTTGGTATATAAAAGCCATTTCTTCTAGCAACTTGTAAAATAGTTTCATTTTTAAAAGCTTCTATCTTTTTGCCGTTAATCTCTACACTTATCATCTGTTCAGATTTACTCATATTACACCGCCACCATCGCTATATAATAGCATCTCATACATCTACTTGCTTCATCAATAGCTTGCTGTTGTGTGAAACCAAAATTTACTTCATCTTGACTTGTTTTTCGATAATCAACATCAAGTTTTTCACTAACCTCTCTTGGAAGTCCAGCAACCCAACCTTTTACCTCTTCTTTTTTATCATAAACTTTTAATCGTCTTAAATGATCTTCCATAATCTCTTCATCTAAAAGTGTTAATTTGCCATCGTGAACATAGCGACTCATAACAGATGCCGCTCTTTTTGCTTGACCAACAGCATTTACAATCGTCATAGGTCCATATTCACAATCTCCTGCTGCAAAAACACCTTTTTTGCTTGTTTGATAAGTTTTTCCATCTGTTAAAAGTGTATTCCAACTTGTAAGCTCTAACTCCCAATCTTTTGGTATATATTTAAGATCTGCATCTTGAGAAACTGCTGGTATGAGATAATCACACTCTATCTCATAATCATCACCCTCTATCTTTACAAGTTGAGCTCGACCACCATTTGGATCAGGAACTAATTCAAACATATTTACTTTTACTTTTTTAAGAGTGTTATTGTCATCAAAAATCTCTTCAATTGCAGAGTGAAATACAAACTCAACACCCTCTTCCACAGCTTCGTGATACTCTTCTAAACTTGTATTTCGAATAATTGTCTTCTCATCTCTTCTATAAAGCATTATCACCTTTTTAGCTCCAGCTCTAATAGCACATCTTACAACATCCATTGAAGTAAAACCACCCCCAACACAAACAAGAGTTTTACCGCTTAAATCAACTTCTGGTGCTAAATTCCACTTTATATTGAGATTAACTTGGTCTAAAAACTCAATCGCAGACCAGTAACCTTTCATATCAAGTCTCTCATTTGCAGCTCTTATCTTTTTACTAATTCTAGTTCCACTTGCTAACATAATTGCATCATATTCATCTTCAAATGCTACAAGCATCTTATCTGTAACTTTAGTATTTAAGATAAATTCAACACCATTTAAAGCCCCGATAGACTCTATATCTTTATAATATTTATCATATGGCATTCGATACTCAGGTACACCAACAGCAACCTCTCCTCCAAGAACAGGAAGCTCCTCATAAACATCACTAGCAACTCCATCAAGTGCAAGATAATAAGCAGCAGTCAATCCAGCAGGACCTGAACCAACAATAGCAACTTTTTTACCATTTAATGGTTTTTGTACAGCTGGATATAAAAAATCTAAGCCATGGTCACTCTCATAATCTGCTCCAACTCTTTTAAGCTCCATAATAGAGACAGCTTCATCAAGATTCGCTCGTCTACACTCATCTTCACAAGGATGAGGACAGACACGACCACAAGCATGAGCTAGTGGCATAGTCTGTTTTGTAGCTTTTAAACTCTCACCAAATTGTAAATCCCTAACTCCCTCAATATATGCAGGAATATCAATATGATCTGGACATGCATCCATACAAGGTGCCGTCACTTTTGCTATGTAATTTATATCTTTGTTATCATAATGAGGTGATTTTTTTTGATTATTTATTAGGTCGTTTATCTCATTTTTAAAGTGTTCAAGAATATTTATAAGTGGTACAGGAACAGTTCTTCCAATCTCACATTTACTTGTTTTTATCATAGTTTCAGAAATCTCTAAAAGATGTGTTACATCGTCACTGCTACCCTCACCTCTTGCAATTTTATCAAACAGATCATATAAAATTCTTCCGCCCCATCTTCCAGGTGCACACCTTCCACAGGCTTCAGAATACTCTTGATATTGAGCTGCATATTCAGCTCCTGCTTTTACAACATCTACACCCTCTTCAAAGACAACTAAGCCATTCCAACCTATGAATATTTTTGAGTTTGTGTTTTCATCATAATTAGCAGGCACTTTAAATGATGACTCACTCCACTCATCTTTTGCAATATTTCTATTGTCAATAAATTCACCTTGCCAAGTTGAAAAAAGAACTTTACTCAAGTAGTCTTCCTTTTCGCTACCAAAGTCCAATCTACTTCATTAAACTTGATAGAGTTCATCACCTCATGCCCTAAATCTCTTATATAATCTGCACTCTTTTGAACAGATGTAAAATCACCAACCTCGAATAAAAAGATAATCACCTCACCAGGTTTTGCCTCTTTTTCTATAATTTCGCCCATTCTGTCATAAAATTTACTTTTATGTTTTCTTAAATCATATCTTTCCATAAATTCATCCCCTATCTATCTATTTCGCCAAATACGATGTTTAAGTTACCAATGATAGTTACAACATCTGCCAAATAAGTCCCAGGAAGTATCTGTTGTAACAAACTTGTATGCCAAAAACTTGGAGCTCTAACTTTTAATCTATACGGATACGGATCACCTTGAGAATTGATATAATATCCAAGCTCTCCCTTAGGTGATTCAGTAGCAACATAAACCTCTCCAACAGGAGGTCTCATACCTTGTGAAACTAAAACAAAATGTTGCATAAGTGCAAAGTTATCTGTCATAAGCTCCTCTTTTGTAGCAGAGATATATTCAGGTACTCTTGCCATAATCCCTGGCTTAGTATCGTGATACATAGGAATTAACTGATGTAAAATTTTTGTACACTCATACATTTCTGCTATGTATAATTTATATCTACCATAACTATCCGTTCTATCTGCAACAGGAACTTCAAAATCTATCTCATCATAAAGCTCATAAGGCTCTTCTTTACGAATATCCCAAGCAATACCACTTCCTCTAAGAGTTGGTCCACTACAACCCCAGTTTAATGCATCTTTAGCCGTAAGCATCCCAACATCTTCTAGTCTCATTTTCCAAATTCTATTTTTTGTTAAAAGTGCTTCATAATCTTTAACATCATTTGGAAATTTAGTGATAAAAGCTAATAACTCATCTGTCCAACCTTTTGGCAAATCAAGAGGAACACCACCAATTCTGATAGCAGAGTGGGTAAGTCTAGCCCCACAATAATCCTCCATCAAATCCATAGCAAACTCTCTCTCTCTAAAACAAAAAAGAAAAATACTCATAGCACCAACATCAAGTGCATGTGTTGCAAGCCAAAATAGATGAGAGATGATACGATTAAGCTCAAGCAACATCATCCTAATAACCATAGCTCGTCTTGGAATTTGCCCCTCAATCCCCAAAAGCTTCTCAACACTAAGAGCAAACCCGTAGTTATTTGAAGATGCGGCGATATAATCCATTCTGTCAGTAGTTGGAAGAAATTCATTATAAATCATATTTTCAGCCATCTTCTCCATGCCACGATGCAGATATCCAACATCAGGAGTAGCTTTGATAACAAGCTCACCATCAAGCTCTAATATAAGTCTAAGTTGTCCATGAGCTGATGGATGCTGTGGTCCAAAATTGACAATCATGTGATTGTCTTCTCTTTCAAAAACTAAGTTTTCGTAAAAAGGATTTAGTCTATTAGGAGTTTGAGTCTGCATCTATTACTTCCTCTTCTTTAATGTTTTTTGTAAATCTTTTCTAAATCTTGTGATAAATGGTACACCACCATCTTCTTGAAACTCTGAAAAATTTGTCTTCTCATTTGAAGCTTTTGTACCATATGGAACCTCTGAGCCAACTCTTGCAAATTGTGTTGTATCTTTTTGATCAACTCTTTTTGTATCTCTAATCTCAGGACCAACAACAGCTCTATGCTCTTTTCCAAAGATAAGATCTATCTCATACCATTGAGCACTTTCATCACCAATTAATGGATAAGTTTTTAAAAGTGGGTAACCTTCCCAATCATCAGGCATAAGAAGTCTTTTCATAAATGGATGATTATTTGCAACTATTCCAAACATATCAAACATCTCTCTCTCAGCCCAATTTGCACTATTAAAAATATCACAAATACTCTCAACCGCTTCGCCATTATCGATAAAAAACTTCACTCGTAATCGTTTTCTTTTTTTGATAGATAGCATCTGATAAAAAATCTCAAATTGATTAGATTTTGCAAGAAAATCAATTGCAGACATCTCACTAAGAAAATCATACTCTAACTCATCTCTTAAGTGTTTCATAACTGCTTTTATATCATTGGGTTTTATAAAAAGTACCATCTGCCCTTTTTGTATGTAAGACTCAGATATCTCAAAATTCTCTTCTAAGCTTTTTAAATCTGCACTAAAAATCTCATCTGTCGAAACTTTATCTTTTGCTAACTGTGGAGATTTGTAAAATCTATCACTATGATAAGCTTTTGCTTGTGCATTTTGTTTGTCTGTATAGGCTCTCATTATACCAACCTTTTTGGTTTTGCTTTTGAAAATGCACTTTGACGCCTAATCTTCTTTTGAAGCATCATAAGAGCATATTGAAGTGTCTCAGGACGAGGAGCACAACCTGGGAGATATATATCTACAGGAATCAATCTATCAACACCTTGCACGGTTGCATATGTGTTAAACATTCCGCCTGTGTTTGCACAACTTCCCATACTTATAACCCATTTTGGCTCTGCCATCTGATCATAAAGTCTTTTTATAAATTGTGCATGTTTTTTACTAAGAGTTCCAGCAACTACCATAACATCAGCTTGTCTAGGGCTTGCTCTAAAGATAGTACCAAATCTATCAAAATCATAACGACTAGCACCAGCTGCCATCATCTCAATCGCACAACAAGCCAATCCATAAGTAAGAGGCCATAAAGAGTTACTTCTACCCCATTGTACAAGTTTATCTACCGTAGTTAATGCTACAGGAAGTCCTCCCTCTTGAAGGTAATTTACTTGATGCTGTGCCATTCTAAAGCTCCTTTTTTCCATGCATATATAAAACCAATTGTAAGAAGCATGATAAATATCATCATCTCAGCAAACCCAAACCAACCTAAAACCTTAAAATTAATAGCCCAAGGAAACATAAAAATAATCTCAACATCAAAAAGTATAAATAAAAGTGCAAAAAGATAAAAATGTGATGAGATCTTATTTGGTTGCTTTGTAACCTCTGGACCACACTCATAAATAGTCAACTTTAACTTTTCATTATCTTGGCGAGCCATCTTAAGACTAATAAAACGAGCTAATACCGTAGTTCCAATAAATGCACCAAATGTGAGTACAAAAAAGATAAACGCCCCAAAATATGGATGTGCAACTGTCATATGCTCCATGCTTAAATCCTTAAAGTTATTGATAAATATTATATGTGAATAATATTTTAGAAAGAAGAGTTTACAATGAATTTGTTTAAACAATGGAGCGATTTCACAATTTGTATACAATTTTGTAACAATTTTACTCACTTTTATTTTTAAATTAAAATGACTATATTGAATTAAAAAATTTTCTAAAAAGAGAAAAACTTACCTACAAAGAGAAACCCATAATTTTATCTTCCCCAAAAGCTCCACCAAGCTCCCTATTTATCGCCACTAAAAAGTCTTTCATGTAAAAGATAGGTTCATCTTTTATGGCAACACTTAGAGCTGTATTTTTAACAATAACTTCTATCTGTCCACCACTTAAATTGTGTTTTGCAAGAGTTTTTATATCAAATGATTTTTCATAATGTGTGTTATTTGGTAACATCTTTTCCCAAAGCTTAACTCTTTGTTCAAAATTTGGCTTTGCAAACTCTATCTTATGATTAAAGCGCCTAGAAAATGCAAGATCAATGGTTTCTAAAAGATTTGTAGTTGCAATCAAAATGCCATCAAATCTCTCAATTTGCTCTAAAAAGATATTTTGCATCTGATTGTGCATCTTATCTGCTCCACCACCAGGGCCCGTACTTCGTGAGCTTAAAAATTGATCTGCTTCATTTAGTAGCAGTATAGGTTCAGTTTTTGTCTTTTTTGAAATCTCTTTGTAAGTATCAAATATTCGTCGAACATTTTTTTCACTCTCTCCTACATACATTGAGAGTATTTTAGAGCAATCAAAGCTAAGAACTTTTCTCTTTAATGATTTCGCCAAAGATAGAGCTGTCATCGTCTTTCCAGTACCTGGTGGCCCATAAAAGATAACCCTTGCATCTAGCCCTGATTTTTTATCAACAACTCCCCACTCTCTTAATCTTTTTATAACCTCTTTATCCATCTGTCTTAAGATAGTATTTAAAATCTCTCTTGTTTTTGGATTTAGCACAACTGCATCTAGATTGGTTTTGGGAGTTACTAATTCAAAAATATCTTGCTCTTTTACAAGTGTATCGATTTTTACTCTTTGAATTTTTTTTACTTTATTTGGATGTATAATATTTTGCAAAAAATCTTCATTTATAAAAAAACTTCTAGTAACACCGCCAAAGACTGTTAACATCTCATCATAATCAATAATCTCTTTTTCTATTAGAGTTGAACTATCTTCTAAAAGAGATCTATATTTTATCTTATCATAATCATTTTCGCTGATTAAATTTATGAGAGTATTCATCTCTCTTAAGCTCTCTAACTCTCCTGAGTACTCCTCTTTTAAAAGAGCCAAAAATATAATCTGCTCTTTATCATTTAACTCATGTTCACTAAACATTCTCTCAGCTGATACTTTATCTTTTGTAACTTTTAATCTCTCACTTATTCGAGTCTCTAAATTTTTCAGACGATTTTGCAATCTATCAATATTTAGAGAGTTTTCTGATTGGTTATGTCTAACTAGAGATATTTTTTGATAAAGCTCTATTCGCAAAAATTGATCTTTTAGATACTCCAAATGGTCACTATAAGCTGTAATATCAGGCAAAGAAACCTCTAATGTACCAAGCTCAAGCAATTTTTCAAAAAAACCACTCAAAGTTACAGAAGAGTTTATAAGCTCCAAGTTAGAAATCTCTCCCATCTTTGTTTGTATAAAGCTACTTTGTGAAATCCATCCCAAATCTAACAAGTTTTTTACAAGAGGAAGCTTTTTAAGATACTCATAATCTTTTTCACTATAAAGCTCAATCAATACAAGATAAACAGAGTTCTGTTCCTCTCCTCTAACATGACAAGAAGCTAAATACTTTAGGATTTTAGCCTCTTCCTCTGTACATTTTAGCTGTGGAAAAATATCTGATTTACAGATATCTTCACTCTCTAAAAAATTAATCAAATAATCCAATCTAACCCTTAAAACAATCTATCGAAGAAACTTCATCGCCAAACCAGCAACATCATCAATCACACTACCATCATTGTCAAAATCAAGCATTCCCATAAGACCACCACCAGAACTTCTTGAAGATGAACCTCCACCAAGCATACCTTTACCAAGACTCCCAATTATCATAGGAGCAAGCATCGGAAGCAGACTTTTTAAGATTGATGTACTAACACCTGTTTTTTGTGAAACCTGAGATGCAATTTCACGGCTACCCTCACGACTTCCTGTGATATATCCAAGCAAATCATCTCCTCTTTGTTGCATCTTATTGTTATTATAGTGATTTGAAGGAGCATCTAACATATCTGCATACTTGCTATCTTGGATTAAACCCTCAAGTCCTGATGAATCAAAACTACTACTCTCAACTCGCCCCTTTACTTGACCAAACATCGCAGAACCAAGATTTCTTAAAATATCCTCTGCTCCACTTTGGTTAGTGCCAGCCTTTTTAGCCACTTGTCCAAGAAGATCTCCACCTCCACTTTTTAACAACATATCAATCAATCCCACAGACAATCCTTTTTTATAAATTTTATATAATCTAATTATACATTAAAGAGTATTATTTTACAATGGCACTTATGAAAATACTACTAATGGAAGATGATATAATTCTCTCAGAGATTATTTTGGAACATTTAGAGAGTTTGAATTACGAAGTAAGTCCTGCTTATAATGGAGTTGAAGCCGAAGATTTGGCATATGCTAAAAAGTTTGATCTTTTGCTTTTGGATGTCAATGTTCCCCATGTTGATGGTTTTATATTTTTAAAAAACTTAAGAAAAACTGGCAACAAAACTCCTGCTATATTTATAACTTCACTCGATAGTACAGAGGATTTAAAGTTAGGATTTGATTCAGGATGTGATGATTATATAAAAAAACCTTTTGACCTCAGTGAACTTGAAACTAGAATAAACAATATAAAAAGATTGTACAAAATAGAGCGTAAAGATAAATTAAAGATAAGTGAATCACTCTATTTTGATAAACAAAACTTAACACTTATAAAAGATGATACAAAGATAGCTATCTCTAAAAAAGAAGCAGAAATTTTAGAGTTTTTTATTTTAAATAAAGATGAAACAATTTCCATAAATGCCCTTGCCAACACTCTTTGGAGTTATGAAGATTCACCCTCAGATGCAACAATTCGAACATACATAAAAAACTTAAGAAAACTCATAGGAAGTGAATATATAAGCAATATACGAGGAGTTGGTTATCGTTTTAACTAAAGATGAAAAAAGGACATTTTTCAGTTTTTTATCGCTGTTTCTTGGTCTCTCTTTGGTTTTGATGATTATAATCGCTTGGCTCTTTTATCAGATGCAATATAAGCTAAACTATGATCTAATCACTTCAAAGATGCAGATAAATGCATCTAAATTATCTTCAAATATCATAAAAGCACACATGCACAATTTACCTCTTAAAAATAGTGATTTAAAAGTTGACGATAGATTTAACTTTGGACTCTATGGCAAAGATAAAAAAGCTCTAACTACAGAGATAAATCATAAGATAGATTTTTCTAAAAAAAGTTATCGTACAGATAATGGAGATTTAATAATTATAGATGATGGAGTATCTGGGCATTTGAACATATATTATGTGGTGATACAAGAGCAGAATTTTGAGGAGTTTTCAAGCTCTCTTTTACAAACTACCATCGCTACTTTCTCTTTCATCTATCTTATCTTGGCTCTTTTTGGGTATCAGCTTGCAAAAATTTTTATAAGACCTATACAAAATCAAAGAGAAAAACTAAATAACTTCGTAAGAGATAGCACACATGAGCTAAACACTCCAATAACTGCTCTTTTAATGTCAGTTAACTCAAAACAACCGTTAACTAGAAAATCATTAGAGAGGATAGAGATAAGTGCAAAAAGAATTTCTGAAATATATAAAGACCTTACATATCTGTTTTTAAAAACAAAAGAGGATGCTTTGCCTGCCGAAAAACTAAATCTTGAAAAAGTTTTAATAGCACAAGTGGAGTATCTAAAAGAGTTTGCTAGAAAAAAAAAGATAACTATAAAGTTAAAAACCCAAGATGCAAATTTTGCAATAGATGAAAAGAGTTTTATAAGACTTGTCAATAATCTTATTTTAAACTCTATCAAATACACACAAATGAGTGGAGAAATAGAGATAACACTCACTAAAAACCACCTAATCATAAAAGATAACGGCATAGGAATAGATGAAAAAAAATTAAACGATATCTTTAACAGATTCTATCGTGCCACCTCAACTCAAGGCGGTTTTGGGATAGGACTAAGCATCGTTAACACTATCTGCAAAACTTACAATATCAAGATAGAAGTTAAATCAAAAATCAAAGAAGGAACAACCTTTACATTAAGTTTTATATCATGAGACGAAGAGTTTTTTTATCACTTTCACTCTTTTCAACTCTTAGTTTAATGGCTGATAAAAAAGAGAATAAGTGGCAACTTTTAGAGAGTGTGCAAAATGACCTTTTTCCAAATAGTTCAAAATTTGAAGCTATAAGATATCTAAAGATTGTATCAAATCATAGCTCTTTTAACAGTGGAGATTTAAAATTTATATTTGATGGTCTTAAAAGAGTACAAAAGCTTGGTTATGAGAGTAGTTTAAGCTCCTTAGAAAAGCAAAGCATCTTAAAGCAATTTGAAAAGAGCAGTTTTGGGCACAATTGGATTTCAACTATTTTAAAATATATACTAGAAGCACTCTTTAGCGACCCGATATATGGAGGAAAC
Source organism: Campylobacterales bacterium (assembly GCA_027068765.1). Lineage (GTDB taxonomy): Bacteria > Campylobacterota > Campylobacteria > Campylobacterales > QNZT01 > SZUA-1433. The sequence continues at coordinate 165 of JAMOMC010000079.1, read as the reverse complement.
AAAAATGAGTTTGGCTGGAAAAGCTACAATCACAATGAAGGGTTTCCAAGACCAAAAAAGAGGTTTTTAAATGTATGATTTCTGCATAATAGGCAGTGGAGCTGGAGCTGGTCCTATCGCATATGAACTTACAAAAAGTGGTGCTAAGGTTGTGATACTTGAAAA
>JAMOMC010000078.1 GCA_027068765.1 Campylobacterales bacterium | reverse complement strand
AAAGCCAGACATTATCATAACCGATATTGAGATGCCGAAAAAAAATGGCTTGGAGTTTTGCAAAGAGATTAGGAAAAATGATGATAAAACACCTATCATCATAACAACCGCTTACACAACAACTGAGTATCTTTTAAAAGCAGTGAGTTTAAACTTGGTAAAGTACTTAGTAAAACCCATAGAAGAAGAGAGCCTTTTTGAGGCATTAAAACTCTGTTTTGAAAAGATAGAGAGTAAAAATCCAAGCATCATAAAACTAACAAAAAATCACACCTACGACACATTTAATCAGATACTTACTTTTGATGAAAAGCTTGTTAAACTCTCAGCAAGAGAAAGTAAGTTTCTTGATATTTTGATAAAAAATAGAGATAGAGTTGTTTCTTATGTGGAGCTTGAAAATTATATTTGGCAAGAGAGAGGGATGAGTGATGATGCCCTTCGCTGTCTAGTTCGAGATATCCGAAAAACCATAAACAAGGATGTTATAAAAAATATCTCAAAATCTGGCTACAAGATAAACCTTCATGGATAAGGCACTCAAGATAAAACTTGGTATAATTTTTCTTCTTTTAATAATTTCAATTTTTAACTATGAGCAACATTTTATAAAAAATACAGATGCAATTTATACATTTTCTCATATTCCGTTTATGGTTGCATCTATATGTTTTGGTGTTATAATAAGTGCAAGTGTTTATAATCTTGCTCTTTTTGTCTATATAAGAAGTTTGCAGCATCTCTACTATGCCCTAGCCCAACTCTCAACACTTTTTTTCTTGATAAATCTTGATAGTCTTTTTATAGCTCCATTTGATGAGATTTTTAAACTAAAAAGCCTATTTTTGTTTGAAATCTCCCAACTTTTGATGCTCTTTTTCTCCGCCCTTTTTATACAAGAGTTTTTACAAACTTATCAGACTTCAAAGCTTCATCGTTTAATTCGAATTATCTTGTATCTCTGTTTAGTTGATCTTCTTTTTGCTCTAATTTTTTCACATACAATTTTAACTAAATTTATACCAATTTTTATACCTATTTGGCTGATTTTAAGTGAAGCTAGACGGCTAATAAAAGATAAAGACAAGCCGTTTTATTTCCTGATATATGGCTGGTACTTGGTTCTTTTTACAGTTGCTTTAGAGTATGTTGGATTTGTTAAAATCACAGGTATTGTTTTTCCATTTTTGCATATCACTTTTGCATTAGAGTCTTTGATACTTTCACTTGCCATATCTTACAAATTTAAACTTCTTGAAGATGAAAAAAGAGTACAACAGACCCTACTTTTGCAGCAATCTCGCTTAGCAAGCATGGGAGAGATGATAGCCATAATCGCCCATCAATGGAGACAGCCACTAAATTTTCTATCTTTCTCTCTTATGCATATCAAAAAAAGTTGTAAAGATGATACAACAAAACAGACCATAAAAGATGCAAATTTAAAACTCCAATATATGTCAAAAACCATAGAAGATTTTAGGAACTTCTACAACCCTTCTAAAACAAAAGAGGAATTTGATATAAAAATAGCATGCCAAAATGCGATAAAAATCTCCTCAATTTCAGTTGAATTAAAAATCAAAGAGAATTTCACATTTTTTGGAAACAAAAATGAATTTGAACAAGCAATTTTAAACATCATAAACAATGCAAAAGATGCAACAAAAGAGAGAAAAATAGAAAATCCTAAAATTACTATATTGGTTGATAGCCCAACCATAACTATAACAGACAATGCAGGAGGAATTGAGAAAAAATATCTCAATAAAATTTTCGAACCATACTTTAGCACCAAAAAAGGTAGTGATGGCATAGGGCTTTATATATCTAAGACCGTTATTGAAAAAGAGATGGGTGGTAAGCTTGATGTAAAAAGTAATAAAGATGGCTCAAGCTTCATAATTTTGCTAAAATGAAGCTAAAAGCCGTGAGTATATTATTGAATTTTAGGTAAATCCGATGAGAAATTATACAACATTTAAACAAATATTAGATACCACAAGGTATGAAAATAAGAAACAAAAGAGAGCTACTAAAACAACTAGAGACGATTAAAGATTTCAGGACAGATAGACATAAGATAGAGTATGCACTCGGTGAGGTACTATTTATGTCAATATTTGGGCTATTAAGTAATCAATTAAAATTAATGTCATATTCAATTCCAAATCCATCCAGTAGTTTTTTGATGTGTAGTAATAGATTATCAAACGATAAATAGGCTTCTAATTTATGGTGATGATATTTCATTTGCT
>JAMOMC010000077.1 GCA_027068765.1 Campylobacterales bacterium | reverse complement strand
TTACCGGGTTGTAAAAACCTGACCGTGGGGTGGTTCTCTTGGCCGAGGAGATGGAGAGGGTCACCTCGGAGGAGCTGAAGGAGACGGGAGGTAAGACCAGGGAGGAGCTCATCGAGGAGGCCGCCGAGGAGGTGGAGATGACCGAGGCGGGTAGGATCGAGAGGACGGACTACGCCGTTTGCTCCGCCTGCGGCGGTCCGATAGCGCCGGGTGAGAAGGCGGTGTCGCACCCGTGCCCGAAGTGCGGGGAGGTCGTTATAACCAGGTGTCAGAAGTGCAGGAGGCTGGGTAACAGGTACCAGTGCCCTAACTGCGGTTTCATCGGGCCTTAGGGGGTAGCCGGCGTGTCCGACGTCCTGGTCGTGATGAAGATCCTACCCGAGGACGTGGAGGTGGACATGGAGGAGCTTGAGGAGGCCGTCGTCGAGGCGTTGGAGGCGCTCGAGATAGTGAAGAGTGTGGAGGGTACGGAGACGGAACCGATAGCGTTCGGGTTGGAAGCCCTCAAGGTGGCGGTCGTGGTGCCGGACGCCGAGGGTGGGACGGACGAGCTCGAGAAGGTGTTGAAGGAGTTGGAGCAGGTGGGCGAGGTGGAGGTGGAGAGCGCGTCCAGGATGCTATGATCCCTCCTTCGCTCTCTCCTCCAGGACGTATCTAACGTGCTCCTCCATCCCCTTGGCTAGGACGGGGTCCTCCAGGAGCACGACGTAGAGCTGCTCGTCGGATTCTTTGCCCAGGACCAGGTACTTCTCGTCGACGGATAGCGAGAAGAACGTCTCAGGGATGGAAATATCGGCTTTCAAGCTGAGTATGTCCTCATCCTCCGGGCTCTCGTCTTCGGATCTCACGACCAGGTACTTGTTGGGGACGTTCTGAAGGAGTTCCAGCACCTTGGGTTCCTGTTCCCTTCCGACGTGCAGTATACCGCTGACCTTTCGGCAGTGGCTTAGGATCCTTTCCATGACCTTCTCCGCGGATTTACCGTAGTAAGACACCGCGGGTCTCTCGGCGCCCTTCTTCGTGACCCTGGAGAGGTCGAGGATGGCCTCCTTGGCGACCTCTTTGAGTTCCTTCTCCCTCTCCTTGAGTTCCCTTTCCACGGCCTCCTGGACGGCCACTTCCGGCGGTACGGGGACGTACTTCAGGGGTCTTTCGACGCTTTCGACGCGGACCCACCCTTTGCTCTCGAGGGATTTGAGGACGCTGTAGATCTTGGTCGAGGGGATGCCCGTGTTCTCGCTGATCTCACGGGCGGTTGCTTTACCGTGTTCGAGGAGGTAAAGGTAGGCCTTGGCCTCCCTCTCGGTCAGACCCAACTTGGAGAGGTTTCGGAGGAGGGACAAGGGGCGTTACAACTCCCTGATCTTGTCGAGGATGATTTTCCGCTCCACCCTGGCCACTATCTCCCTGATCTTCGGGACGGCGTCGATGTTCGCGGAGATACTGTCTATGCCGAACTCGACCAGCTTCGCCGCCACCTTCGGGTCGCTGCCCGCCTGCCCGCATATGCTGGTCTTGACCCCGTGCTCCTTGCACGTTTGGATCACGTGCTTGACGAGTTTCATCACGGCGGGGTGCTTCTCGTCGTAGAGGGCGGCCACCCTGTCGTTGTTCCTGTCGACGGCCAGGGTGTACTGGGTCAGGTCGTTGGTACCCAAGCTCGCGAAGTCGATGCCTTCTTCGATGAACCTGTCTATGATGACGGCGGCAGCCGGGGTTTCAACCATGATGCCGAAGTCCACCATCCTGTGCGGTCTCAGGCCGACCTCCCTGGCGACCTTCTTGGCCTGCCTGAGTTCCTCCGGGTGCTGGACGAGCGGTATCATCACGCCGATGTTGTCGTAACCCTCCCTGACGAGCTTGCGGATGGCTTCGAACTGGCACTCGAGCATCTCGCGCTCCTGGAGGTCCCTCCTGATACCCCTCCATCCCAGCATCGGGTTGGTCTCGACGGGTTCCCTTTCGCCGCCTTCCAGCTCCCTGAACTCATCTGTGGGGGCGTCCAGGGTTCTGACCCACACGGGTCTGGGGTAGAACGCGTCGGCGACCTTTCTTATCCCGTCCATCAGGGCCCTGACGAGTTCCTCCCTGCGACCTTCTTCGATCAGCTTACGCGGGTGGACGCCCAGACCCAGTATCATGTGCTCGATTCTGAGGAGCCCTACGCCGTCGGCCCCGGTGGCGGCGGCTCTCTCGGCGGCCTCGGGCATGCTCACGTTGACCTTGATCTCGGTGGCCGTGATCGGGTACCTGGCAGGTCTCTCGACGCGCACCTCGG
>JAMOMC010000076.1 GCA_027068765.1 Campylobacterales bacterium | reverse complement strand
TCAATTATCGATTTTTTATTTTTATGAAAAGTCAAATCTTTTTTATCCCAACCTCTAGCTTCAAGCCACTCCTCAACCTCTCCAGTTGATATAGCCGAGATAAAATCTATAGCCTGCAATATACTAGTTTTTCCTGTTCCATTCATACCAATCAAGAAAGTATTTTTAGCTAAGTTGATTTTTGTATCTTTTAAGGATTTGAAATTTTTTATTTTTACACTATGAAGCATATTTATTGGCACTACTCATCCTTTTAATCTTTCTGTAACATATTGTAACATATTTACATAGTTACAACTTATAGCTTGGTTTTGGTAAACAAGGTCACTTTCAAACTCTATCTTCATCATTTACTCTCTGTTCTTATTTTTTAGCATCTTGGCTCTGTTTTCTATCTGTTTTATAAAATCTTTTTCTACTTTGGATAAATCATCTTTAGTTCTCTCTTTGTATGATAGGTATTCTCTGTTTGCTTTTTCTATAGCCTTATCATGAGAGATTTTTCCTGTATGAGTTAAGATATCTTTGCCGTCATCTTTAAAAAATCATCAAGTCTCTCTATCCAATCTTTCATATACATTGGCTTTTGTTCAAGTGCTTGTAGCTCTGCTATCTCTATATAAGCAGTTACGATACGATTTAAAATATTTAGCTCTTTTTCATCAAGATAATTTTTATCTATCCCAACCTCTTGTTTTGTTGGTTTTGAACCTTTGAAATTTGTAAGCCCCGTATGCTGTTTTGTACTATCTACTCTTTGATACACAATCTCTGCTGCTGTGTTTCCATGTACTGCCCAATGCATCTTGTTTTGTATGGTTTGAAAAAACTCTATAGAGATTTCAGACTTTGGCTCATAATCTATACTTGTAGCATAAATATCAAGTACCTTTCTCCAAAAAACTTTTTCAGATGAACGAATATCACGAATACGAGCCAATAACTCTTCAAAATAGTTACCACCCCCAGCCTCCTTCAAAAGCTCATCATTCATAGTAAAGCCTTTGACTATATACTCTTTTAGTCTTTGTGTAGCCCACTGACGAAACTTAGTACCTTGTAAGGATTTTACTCTGTAGCCAACAGAGATGATGACATCAAGATTGTAAAAATTTGTATTGTATTTCTTGCCATCTTCAGCAGTTGTTCGGAAATTCCGAACAACTGCATCTTCAACAAGTTCACCCTCTAAAAAAATATTTTTTATATGTTCACTAATCGTTGATTTTGACTTTTGAAATAGCTCACTTAGCTGTGCCTGAGTCAACCAAACCGTTTCATCTTCTAGTCTTGTTTGAATTTTAGTCTGTCCATCTTCGCTCTGGTAGATTAGGATGTTTGAGTTAGATTGTTGGTTATCCATTATGAAATTTTCTTTTGTATATCTATATTTGCCATCTTATCCTCTTTTAATGCGTCGAATTTTTACTATTTTTTCAACATATAATGTAGATATGCCGAAACTTATCAATTTTTTCGGTATATCTCATTTAACATCGAATTAAACACCTTTTTTCAGCATATCAAATAGTGCTTTGTTGATAAAGTACTTACTTCTTCCCATCTTGGTACTTTCCAACAAACCTATACTTTCTAACTCTCTTAGATATTTAGATGCTGTATCTCTATGTAACCCTAAACTTTCTATCAAAAACTCTATCTTTGTGTAAGGGTGTATAAAAAGTATCTCTACCAAATCTTTACTATATATCTTTGGTAACTTCTCTTTTATATCTGTTTTTGCTTTATGCATAAGATCAGAGATGCCGTTGATAAGCTCTATCGTCTCTAGTGAAGTCTGCTCAATTCCATCGAGCATATAGAGTATCCACTCTTGCCAGTTTTCTTTGGTTCTCACCTCTTGCAGTAGTCTATAGTAGTCAGCCTTATGCTGTGTGATATAACGACTCAGATACAAGATAGGAATATCAAGCAAGTCACTAAGCACTAGATAGAGTATGTTTAGTATCCGTCCTGTTCTACCATTGCCATCATAAAATGGATGGATAGACTCAAACTGATAGTGGATAACTGCCATCTTTATAAGTGGGTCTATCTCATCTTTTGTATTGATATACTCTTCGAGATTTGCCAAGAGGGATTTTATCTCATCTTCATCTTGAGGTGGTGTAAATATAACTTCTCCCGTAGAGGCATTTTTCAAGACTGTTCCTGCTTGTTTTCTGATACCTGCATCGTTGTTTTCCAAGATAGACTGTATCTTTACTATATGCTTTATGAGTAAAAGTTTATGCTCATCAACCAGTAAAAAACCCTCTTTAAGAGCTTTTGCATAGCG
>JAMOMC010000075.1 GCA_027068765.1 Campylobacterales bacterium | reverse complement strand
TAGAGGGTGTCATGACGGCTGTACACTTTGGTGATACGGAGAAACTTCCTGATGCTTTACTAGCAAGACTTTTACAGCACTTTAACAAGTTTAACTTGGCAAATGAACACCTTGAAAATCCTGACATACTAGGGAGTGCTTACGAGTATCTTATACGAGAGTTTGCTGATGATGCTGGTAAAAGTTTTATACACCCAAAGAGGTTGTAAGTTTGGTGGTAGAACTCATAAAACCAAAGGCAGGAGATAGCATCTATGACCCGACTTGTGGAAGTGGTGGTATGCTCATACAAAGTGCAAACTATATCAAGGCTCATGGTGGAGTTGTAGGGAAGTTTGTAGATGTAAATCTCTACGGTCAAGAGAAAAACCTTGGCACTTGGGCGATATGCAAGATAAACATGATAGTTCATAACTTCAAAGATAGCGACATACGAAAAGGCGATACTTTATCAAGCCCAAAACATTTAGTTGATGGGGAACTTATAACTTATGATAGAGTCATAGCAAATCCACCTTTTTCACTCAAAAAGTGGTGGGCAAGTGCGGAGATAGATGTCAAGAGTGATGAAAATGGCAAAGAGATAGCACCAAAGTACAATAGTGTCGTAAGTGATGAGTACGGAAGATTTAAGTATGGTATACCTCCAAGGGGTTATGGAGATCTAGCCTTTGTTCAGCACATGATAAGTGTGCTTAAACATGATGGTCGCATGGGTGTCGTGCTTCCTCATGGTGTACTCTTTCGTGGTGGAACTGAGGGTAAGATCAGAGAAGGCTTACTAGAGGATGATATAGTAGAAGCTATCGTGGGACTGCCTGAAAAGCTCTTTTATAACACAGGCATACCAGCAAGTATCATCATCATAAACAAAAGCAAAGCAGACAATCTAAAAAACAAAGTTGTATTTATAGATGCTTCAAGTGAGTACAAAGATGGCAAAAATCAAAATACGCTAACTGAGGAAAATATCAAAAAGATAGTTGCGGGATATGATGGGCTTGAGACGATAGATAAGTTTATGAGAGTGGTAGATATGAGTGAGATAAAAGAGAATGACTACAACCTAAACATCTCACGCTACATAGACACGAGTGAAGATGAGATAATCATAGATATAAAAGCAGTAAGAGAAGAGATAGCAGCGCTTGAGAGTAAAGAGAAAGAGATAGATAAAAAGTTAAATGCCTATCTTGCGAGTTTAGGTTTTTAAGATGTTGAAAGAGGGTTATAAAGAGTGTGAGATTGGGGTTATTCCTGAGGATTGGGAAGTTGTGAAACTTGATAGTTTAGGAAAAATTATTACGGGTAGCACACCAAAAACTTCAAATCAAGACTTTTATATTAATGGAACAAGACTTTGGGCTTCTCCAAGTGATTTAGGTAAGTCAAAAGAAATTAAAACTACAAAAACAAAATTAAGTGATTTGGGTTTTGAACAGATTAGAGTATTAGAGAAAAGAAGTATATTGATTACTTGTATTGGTTCTACAATAGGTAAGATGGGTATAGCTTATGAAGAAATGAGTAGTAATCAGCAAATTAATGCGATTACTTGTAATCAATATAATAATCCAGATTTTTATTATTATGTTTTATTCAAAATAAAGGATAAAATACAAAAACTTGCTGGAACACAAGCCGTTCCATTATTAAATAAAACAGATTTCTCTCAAATTAAAGTTATACAACCACCACTAAAAGAACAAGAAAAAATAGCCGATATTTTATCCACTGCTGATGAAAAGATAGATGCCATCGAGGGACAAATTCAAAAAGCTGAAACTCTCAAAAAGGGGCTACTACAAAAGCTACTAAGTAAGGGTATAGGACATAGTGAGTTCAAGGATAGTGAGCTTGGGAAAATACCTGAGGGGTGGGAAGTTGTTCCATTTTTAGAACTTGCTGATAAAAAAATAAATTATTCATTTACTGGAGGACCATTTGGTTCAGACTTAAAAAGTGAGCATTATACAAAGGATGGGGTAAGAGTTATACAATTACAAAATATAGGTGATGGTTCTTTTATCAATAATGATTTTGTTTATACCTCAGAAGAAAAAGTAGAAGCATTAAAAACTTGCCAAATATATCCAAATGATATTATATTGGCAAAAATGGCTGAACCCGTTGCCAGAGCTTGTATTATGCCAAGTATTGAAGAAAAATACTTAATGGGTTCGGATGGGATTAGATTACATATAGATAAATCAAAATATGATACTCATTTTATATTACACTCAATTAATTTCACTAGATTTAGAGATATAGCTGTTGCTAGAAGCACAGGAACAACACGGTTAAGAATAGGATTAACAGCATTAAAAAAAATACCTATTGTCATACCACCCCTCAAAGAACAAAAACAAATATCCGATATATTATCAACTGCTGATGAAAAAATAGAAGTGCTTAGAGTTAAAAAACAAAAGTATGAAACACTCAAAAAAGGTCTGTTACAGAAGCTTTTGAGTGGAGAGATTAGGGTTGAGATATGAAAAAGGCAAATAATGAACTATAAAATATTTTGTGATGAGAGTAATCATCTACTAAATGATAAATCAAAGGTTATGGTTAATGGTGCTATTTGTATTCGTGAAGATGAAGTTGAAAAGGTTAATAGGTATATAAAATACTTAAAAAAGAAACATAGCTACTATAATGAACTTAAATGGACTAAGGTTATAAAAAAGCAAAAAGATTTCTATATAGAGTTGATTGATTATTTTTTTGATAGCAATATGATATTCAAAGCTACCTTTATACCAAACAAAAAAGAAGCGCTTCATAAACAGTATGGATATAGTTTTGATGAGTTTTATTATATTGTTTATCACTACACTATTAGAAACTTTATAGATGGTCAAAATAATTATAAAATATATCTTGATTATAAAGATATAAATGGTGGTAAAAGAATAAAAAAAATGAAAGAAATTTTTAATCATAGAGGTGCTACTGATATTTTTATCATTCAATCTCAAGAGTCTCAAATAATTCAACTTTGTGATCTGTTTATAGGTGCTATTTCATATAAAAATAGGCAAGATATAGAACATACGAGTGAGATAAAAAATTTTATCATAGAGTATTTGGAAGAAAAATTGGGTTATCAGTTAATTGGAACAGCTCCTTGGATTGAGAAGTTTAATATATTTAGATGGGTTTTAGGTAAGAGATAGTGCTAATATTAACACACCCTGAAATTTCAACACTTAATGAGATTAATATTGAAAAACTTTTTGATATTTTCAAAGAAGATTTTATAGATAATCAAACTATTTTACAAAAAGGTGCTATATCTTTTGTAATAGATGTTAAAGCTGATAAAACATGTCCTTGTCCATTTACAAAAGAAGCTAAACAAGAACGATTTTGGCACATAATAACAACAGAAGAAAAAAAAGCAAAACATAGAAATAATCCTTGTCCAGATATAAATGAGAAAAATAGAAAATATGATGAAGCAAGAGCGAAGCGAATACATTGGATAAAATTACTTATTGATAATTGGCAAAAAGATGATGAAATAAAGCATTTTTATCAAAAACGAAACTCAAAAATTAATTTAATAATCTGGCATACAAAGAAAGATTTTTTAGTTGTTGTTAGAAAACTTAGTAATACAAATGACAAGTTTTTAGTTTCTTCATACTTGATTTATAGAAGTGAAATACGAAGATATAGAAAACAATTAGAAGAATACAATGAAAAAAAACCGAATGGATTAGAATGGTTTTAAGAAGTTGGTCGCCCATACGGCAGGGCGAAAAGCCACTTGTAAAAAACAAAAAATGCTTTTTATTACCCCTATTTGACTAGCATTGGTAATTCAAGATACAATATTATATCGACAATTTATTATATAAATATAAAATTTTATAATTCATATTTATATAAATATAATAAATTGTTACAAAATAACACATATTTGAATAAATGGGTAATAGTAGCCATATAGGCTACTATGTTATTTTTTACCTTTTTTTGTTTGACTTAAGGCACTACCTGCCAATGACTTACAAGTTTTAGAAGATGATTTACTTTTTAAAACTTTTGATGCTTTAGAAGCTATACTTTTTGAAGTTTGCTTTTTATTTGCCATTGTTTTCCTTTCAAGTTTATTTAGTTTTGTTTCGTTTAGTGTCTGAAATTTGGGGCTATAACCATCAAGCGACTTTTGGTTGACAGTTTATCATATATTTTATAATTTGTCAACTAAATAAGTGTAATTTTATCTTATTGTGCTATAATATCCCCAATTAAAGGAGTCTAAGATGTTTGGTGAAAGGCTAAAAAGGGCGAGGATTAAGGCTGGTTTTTCTATGCAAGAGTTGGTTGACAAAGCTAACAACATAGTTAGTAAACAGTCTATATCTCAATATGAAAAAAACTTAAAAAGCCCCTCATCTGATGTTCTCATCGCACTTGCAACTGCTTTGGGTGTTGGTGTTGAGTATTTTTTTAGAAATGTTGAGGTTAGTATAGGGGAGGTGGATTTTAGAAAACAGTCCACTTTTGATAAAAAAAAGCAAGAGGTGTTAAAAGAGAATGTTAGGGAGTATTTAGAACGCTATATCGAGATTGAAAACATACTAGATATAGACTATAAGTTTAAAAACCCATTGGAAAATGAAGAGATAGGTGCACTTGATGAGATAGAAACCCTTTCTACCAAACTAAGAGAGAGTTGGAATCTAGGAATAGACCCTATCGGGAATATTGTAGAAATGTTAGAGCTTAAAAATATAAAAGTTCTACTCATCGACGATGATAAAAAGTTCAACGGCTTGTGTGGTGAAGTAAACGATGAAAAAAGTCACTACTTTATAGTGCTTAACAACACCAAAGAGTTAAACAGCGATAGAAAACGATTTACTGCTTTGCATGAGTTAGCTCACTTGGTATTGCCTATCCATTCTTTAGCTGAAGAGAAAGCTAGTGATAGATTTGCTGGGTCTTTTCTCTTTCCTAAAGAGAGTGTTATCAATGAGTTTGGAGCAAAGAGAAGCAAAGTATCTATCGAAGAACTAGCTCATATCAAACAGAAGTATGGTATCTCTATCGCTGGGATTATCTTTAGGTTAAGACAGTTAGATATCATTAGTGAAGCAATGTTTAAAAGATTTTGGATTGTAAACAGAACTTCAAAGTTTGATGATAATAATCCGTACAAACAAGAGATAAAAACTACAAGATTTCAAAACTTGTTGGCTCATGCTTATAGTGAAGAGTTCATCTCACTCTCTAAACTAGCTGAGTTATCAGGCTTGAGTGTAGATGATGCTTTAAAAAAGTATGGTGAAGTATTTTAATGATTGTCGTTAGTGATGCAAATATCTTTATAGATTTAGAAAGAGTTGGTCTTTTGATAGAGTTTTCTAAACTAGATATGGGTATCGCTACGAGTGATTTTGTGTTCAATGAACTAAATGCAAAACAGCAACTATTGGTAAAAAGTCTTGATGTAGATATATATAGCCTTGATGCTGATGAATTGATAATGTTTTTTACAGAGTATCAGAAATTGGGGAGAGTTAAGATTTCTCATCAGGATTATTCTATCTTCTACTTTGCTAAAAAACTTAATGCTTCTGTTTTGAGTAACGATAAAGCACTTAGAAAGTTTTCAACTAAAAATAGTTTAGAGGTTAAGGGGATATTTTATATTTTAGATATGATTATAACAGAGAGTAAGTTGAGTAAAGATGACTTAAAAAAGTCTATCACATTGCTGTTAGACAATAGTTGGCTACCTAAAGATGAAATCCATAAAAGATTGGAGAAGTTAACATGAGTGAATACACACAGTCTGAACTTCCAGCCATAGAGCTTTTTAAAAAGCTTGGATATGACTACTTTGATGCCAAAAGTGAAATGTATGAGGTAGTTCTTGAAGATAGACTAACAACGGCACTTAAAAAGATAAATCCTTGGTTAAATGAAAACAATCTTCAAAAAGTAGTCCGTAAAGTCTTGGCAGTAAATGGTAGCTCATTGATGGAGATAAACTCCCAGATACACAAGCTCATCACTCGTGCGGATGCTTTATCGCTTAAACCTACACCAGAGGAACATCCAAAAGCTGTAAAGTTTATAGACTATGAAAATATTGAAAATAATGATTTTTTAGTAGTAAATCAGATGAAATTCAAAGGACAAAGAGCAAACTCTATCCCTGACTTGGTTGTGTTTGTAAATGGTCTACCACTTGCTGTTATAGAAGCTAAAAATCAAAAGGTAGATATAAGTGATATTCCTGATTTAGAATACTACCAAACAAACTCACCTAAACTCTTTCACTACAATCAAATCATAGGGGCTATAAACCGTATAAGTGGCTTATATGGAACGATAGAAGCATCCATGAAGTTCTACTCAAAATACAACGAAAAAGCCACTAAAGAGCTTATAGCGTTGTGTGATGATGAACCAACACCTCAAGATATACTTATCTACAATCTATTTGAAAAAAGAAGATTTCTTGATATCATTAAATACTTTGTGATTTTTGAGGTGGTAGAGGGTAAGACTATAAAAAAACTACCAAGATATCAACAACTTCGAGCGGTAAATAAGATAGTAGACAGACTTCAAAACGAAAACCGTGGTGGTGTTGTGTGGCACACTCAAGGAAGTGGTAAATCTATCACTATGATTTATCTTGCTACAAAGCTTAGAGCCTCTACAAGTGGGTTTGACAATCCTACTATCATGGTACTAACAGATAGAACAGACTTAGACAATCAAATCAGAAGCACTTTTAACAGAGTGGGCTTTTCAAATGTTATACAAGCAAATTCTATTGCACACTTAAAAACACTACTAAAAGATAGCTATGGAAAAACTCTAACTTCTACTATACAAAAGTTCCAAGAACGAGCAGAAGAGAAAAAAGAAGTTGAAGTCCTAAGTGAAAAAGAAAATATCTTTGTCTTGATAGATGAAGCTCACCGTTCTCAGTATGGACTAACAGCATCATACATGAGACAAAGCTTACCAAATGCTAAGTTTATAGCCTTTACTGGAACACCAATAGACAAAGAGAACAAATCAACTCTTCATGAGTTTTATGGTGGGGATTATATAGACAAATACACTATCAAACAATCGGTAGCCGATGGCAATACTCTGCCTATACTTTATGAAACAGGACTAAGTAAATTTTTCATAGAAAAAGAGCTACTTGATGCTGAGTTTGATAAGATGTTTGGAGATGAGAGTGCTAAAAAACAAGCGATACTAAAAACCAAGGCAACAAGTCTTGATAAAAATGCTACTCGAAGAGTTGAAGAGATAGCAAAAAGCATCGTAGAACACTATAAAAACAAGAGTTACTTAGATGGTTTCAAGGCTATGATAGTGTGTCATAACAGATACCAAGCCATAGCTTATAAAAAAGCATTTGACAAGTTGGCTAGTCTTGGTCAAAATAGTTTCCAATCAAAAGTGATTATGAGTTTTGACACAAAGAAAGATTCACAAGAGTTTTATGATTTAGCGACACCAGAAGCGGATGTAAAACAAGCAATAGAAGATTTTAAACTACCATTTGGAGATGAGACTGATAAAAGTCGTGGTGGTAAAAGGCAATTTGACAATACTGCTTTTCTAATTGTAAGTGATATGTTACTTACAGGATACGATGCTCCAATACTTCAAACTCTTTATGTCGATAAGATACTAAAAGAGCATAATTTACTCCAAGCGATAGCAAGAGTAAATAGAACCCGTAAAGGTAAAAGTGCTGGGTATGTTGTGGATTTTGCAGGTATTACTAAGCACCTTGTAGAGGCTCTTGAAATATTTTCTGGAGATTTAGAGCCAAGTGATGTGATGGTGGATATAGCAGAGGAAAAAACTACACTTGAAAATAGACACACAAAGCTTGTAAGTTATTTTAAAAATGTTAAGAAAGACAGAGAAACTCAAAGACAGCTATTTATAGATGAAGCTATAAGTTACTTAAAACCAATAGATATAAAAGATAAATTCAAAGAACTTGTAAGTGATTTTAATAAATCTATGAATATAGTTCTTCCTGATCCATTTGCTACAAAGTATGACTATGATTTTAAACTTTTTAATGAACTGAAACTCATGGTTAGAGATGAAAAAGAGAAGATAACACGAGAGGATAGTAAAAAACTACAAATGATACTAGATGAGCATCTTCGAGCAAACGGTATCGAGTATCTACTGCAAGAATCTATAGATATAACAGACTATAAACTTTTTACAGCAGAGTTGGTAAAAACAGGAGAGCATAATCCACTTGACAAAGCAAAAGCTATCATCAAAGCAAATGAGTCGATAAATCCTGCCTTAGCACTTGAGCTTTCAGAGTTGTTAGAGCGAAAACTTCTTGATGCAAAGGTCGATAGAAAACAAGCTGTGATAGAGTTTTTTAAGGATATGGAAGAGGTTATAAATCGACATAAAAACAGATATAAAGCTGTTGGGTTAAGTGACGAAAAAGAGCTAGTGATTTATGACTTGGTGGAACATCTCACAAAAGAGCCTACAGCTTTGACTTTGGAGATACATGTATGTTTACAAGCTTGGCTAGATAAAAAAGCTATCTTGGTGCAAAGCGATGCTCAAAAAGATATGCGAAATAGTCTCAAGCCTATTCTTGTAAAGTATGGAGTTGATAGAAAATTCTCAAAAGATATAGTTTCAAAGTTGGTAGAGACTTATGTATAGTATCGCTTATGGGACAAGGTCGATAGAGTACGATATAGAGAGAAAAGCATCTTTGAAAAACAGCTATATCAATGTTACAACAGAGGGTGTACTTGTACGAACTGACGATAAAACAACACAAGAAGAGATAGACAAGATGGTTTATAAAAAACTCTCTTGGGTGAGTAAGAAGCTAGAACAGTTTAAAGCTATCGCAGTCAATCATCATATCTCAACAGGTTCAAGGCTCTACTATATGGGTAAAAGCTACTATGTAAAGCTAATAGAAGATATAAGTGCTACAACTATCATGATAGAGTTTAATCACTCAAAGTTTTATATCACTATACCGATGGTCTATACAGAACAAGAACTTCAAAAAGCTATCGAAAACTTTTACAAACAAAAAGCGACACAAAAACTTATACCTTTGACAAAAAAGTGGGCAAAGAGAATGGGACTTGAGCCTGAACATATAAGTTTTAGATATTCTAAAAATAGATGGGGAAGTTGTAGTGCTACTCATCGTATATCGTATAACTATCATCTTGTAAAACTCTCAGCTTCTTTGATAGAATATGTGGTGGTTCATGAGTTGGCTCATATCGTACACAAAAACCACTCCAAAGAATTTTGGAAGTTAGTTTATCACTATATCCCAGATTATAAGATACGAGAAGAGAAGATACGAGTTTTTGAAAAACTTATATAGAAGTTGGTTTAAAACAATTGCTATTTTTCTTTCAGTTTTATAGCTATCTTCACTTGATTAGCAAGTTTTGCATCGTATGCAATGCGATTAAAAGAAGGTGTATGTTTATATACTTCATAACCCAACTCAATGAGAAAATACTCTTTTGGTTTGTGCCTTTTTTTATACTTTACTCCAGATAATGAAATATCTAAAAACTCTGCTATCTCTTTCATTGTTGCCATGTTGTCTTCCTTTGTATGGTTGGCATACTAGCCTTTTAAGTTACTATACTATCTTTTTTGATAGTAACCAAGTAAAGAAAAGGATATTTTTTAAAAATAGTAGTTTTAAATCATAAAAAAATATAAAATAGTTAGTATAGTTATCTTTTTGTATAGTATACAGCCCCTTTAATCATAAATTTCATTTTTTATATAAACCCAACACATGATTTTTTCCACTATCTTCAGCAAGTTTTGCATATCTAAGGGTTGATTTTATATCACTATTTCATGATAGTATAGATAGGTGTATTGTTGATAGCTAGATGACTTGCAAATGTGTGCCTTAGTGAGTGAATTACCGTTCTATTTTTTGCATCTCTGGAGTCAAGACCTTGATTAAAAAGTTTATTTAATACGGGTTGCAATCTCTCTTCCATCTGTTGGGGTTTTATCTTTGCACCCTCAGCAAGATTTATGATATGGTCGTGATGATTTAGTTGTAACAACTTGTCTTTCAAAACATCATAAAGTTCATTAGATATAAATCCTTTGTAAATCGCTTTTTTAGAGTCCTTTGTTTTTGTATCTTGGATTCTAAATATCTCTTTTTTCTCCAATCTAATATCTTTTTTTTGTATCAATAAAATTGAATCTAATCTAGCCCCAGTTGATAATGCAAGAAGACAAAAAAGATGTAGTAGTTCGTTATCTTTTACGGTTTTTAAAAGTAAGTCTATCTCTAGTGTATTCAAGTATCTTTCTCTTTCATTGTCTACTGCAAGTTTCTTTAGCATACTTACTACATTGACTCCACTATAAAGGTTTTTTCTTATGGCATGATTTATCATAGAAGATAGGACGGCTGTTATATTGTTTATAGTTTTAGGAGTCAATGGTCTTTTTTGAGATGTAGAACTTAGCTTCTTTTTTTGAAACTCTATCAAATCATCTTCTGTAAGTGTTGCTAGTGCCTTTTTTCCAAAAGGTTTATGTAGGTGGTTTATATATCTATTTTTATCTTGCTTGTTGTTTTTATTGTGTATCTCTTTATCTTTAAAGAATATTTCGGATATTTCATCAAGTGTGATTTTGTTTCTTGTTACTTTTGATTTATGAGGAGCATCATCTCCAAGACGAATTTCATTTAAAATTCTCTCTCTATGATTTTTACAGATAACCTCAGTTATCCCTTCTTTGATTTTTTTACCAATCTTTTTTTCTTTACGCTTACCATTTTCTTTATATCCTATATAGTAAGTAATATCTCCATTTTTATGTGGATAGTGAAACACACCTTGATATTTTTTTGAATGAACTCTTTTCAAAATAGCTCCTATTTTCAATTTTAAAAATATTAGCATAATTTTTTATTTTTTCCCACCCTATTACCACCCATATTTGATAAAACATGATAGAAC
>JAMOMC010000074.1 GCA_027068765.1 Campylobacterales bacterium | reverse complement strand
CCTGCAGGATTTCTAGCAACCCCTGTTCCATATAAAGTATCAAGATTGGTATGTACACCATCTATTTGATTTACAGGGTGTCCGTATGATCTTGAAAGTACGGACTCTATATCTTTAGTTGCCCCTGTTCCATGACAAGCAGCCGTTGCTACAGAGCCTGCTGCCCCTTGAAAACAAGTATTTTGCTCTATTTTTCTAAGTAGGTATGAACTGCTCTCTCCATTATGAGGTGTATGGCAATTTATACATCCTAATGCTGAAATTGAGTTTGTGCCATATTTTGTTAAGATAGCTGGATCACTATATGAGTGAGTTGCACCATTGTGTGCACTTCCTACCCACTGATCTTTTTGATGACAAGAGGTACAAGTACTTACAACATTTTGACCATGAGTTCCTGCTGAATGAACTCTTAAAAATTTCGCATTTTCAAGATGAGGATCATGACAAGAGGTACACTCTACATACTGTTTCCCTCCATATTGCTGTAATTTAATAGGAGCATCTGGAACTGCTTTTAATTCACTTGTTCTCACTCCTTGTCCAAAACTTTTTGTAACGCTTGGATCATACTCATAACCAACTGGATGATGAAAAGAGAGATCTGTTCCAATATGCCCTAAAGCACCCTCTAACATAGTTCCATCTGCACTTACTCCAGCCATATCAATAAGAGTATTTCCTAATATATTACCCCTCACCAAATAGACAGCTCCAATAGCAATAGTTCCATCATGGCAACTTAAACATTGTCTTGATATAGAGCCTGGAGCACCTTTTGTTGCACCTAGACTTACAGGTTTTGGATAATTTAATCTATCAAGATACTCACTCTCATACATTTTGTATTCACTCGATGGCATCGCTCTATTCCAAAGAGGTGCTCCCTCTTGTGTGGCATGAGGTATATGACAAAAAACACAAACCTCTGTTTCACTTGTACCTTTTATCGTACCAACACCAACATTTGAAAGATTATGTTTAGTATTTAATATCGTTCCAAATAGAAAACTTTGTGATAAAAATAATAATACAATCAGTTGTTTAAAATTTTGCATAACTTAACCTCCACTCTTTACATTTTTTAATAACTTCAAAACTTGTACTCTCATGTTATAAGAGTCTGCGATATATATAACTCCCTCACTAGAGATTGCTATATCTTCAGGAATTGCAAACTCACCTCTTTTTTCTCCATAATGTCCAAGAACTAAGAGTAGCTGACCTTTTTTATTAAATATTTTCACAACATGAAAAGTAGTATCGGTTACAAAAATATTTCCATTAGAGTCTATTGTAATTCCTCGTGGATTTGCTAAAGAGCTTAGTGTATCACCAATCTTTCCAAATTTACTAATAAATTTTCCATCTTTATCAAGTATCTGAACTCTATGGTTCATTGAATCACAAATATAAAGATTGCTATCATCATCAAGAGCTATGTATGTTGGTTTATTAAATGAACCATCTTCTGCACCCTCTTTACCTATTGTCTTTATATATTTACCAAAAAGTGAATAAACTTGTATCTTACTAGCCAAAGTGTCTGCTACATAAATTATTTTTAACTTACTATCAATCGCAATACCAACAGGTCTATGTAACTTTTTACCCTCACCAATCTTTCTGAGATATTTTCCTTTTTTATTATAAACATAGACAAACCCTAAAACAGAGTCTGAAATATAAATATTTCCCTCTTTATCTGTATCTATATCCATGGGGGATATAAATCTATGTTTTTTTGTACCTTCAATTATAAATTTTTTATTTTTCTTTGTATCTAAAACAGAGACTATTCTTGTGCCAGTATCGGAAACATAAAGCCTTTGATTCTCATCTACATGTAAACCAAATGGCTTTACAAATCTCTCCTCTTCACTACTACCTGCAAAAAACTCCCAAGCTCTTGAAAAAATACCTTTTTTAATCTCTAAATCTTCAGGAGAAGTTATCAAAGCTTTAAACTCTATTCTTGCTGGGTCTGGTGCTGATGGCCATACTAACTTTTGTATCTCTTTGGCATTGATATTAATCGATAAAATCAGTATTAAAAATATACTTTTAAATTTCATGTTTTCCCTTTTTATCATATCTCTTAAAATACTCTCTCAACTTTCAAATAGATATTTCTTCTTTGTTGCCCTTTTCTGGTATCACTTATTGAGTTGGAAAATCTAGCACCTGCTGAAAATCTTATTTTTCTAACTGCATACTCTAATCCATTAAAGTTTGAATAATTAGTTGTATCCCCATATGTATCTCTCGAAATATTTGAAACTGAACTAAAAACTAAATTTCTTCGCAATCTATAATAAAATGTTAAGTTCACATATGGTCTAAACCCTGATGAATTTCCAAGATTTGAATATACATAAGTTAATCCTGTTGTAGCTGAAAATCTACCATTTATACCTATATTTGTATTGTACTGTAATTTATTCGTAACCGTAAGAAGTGTTGTTTTTGTTTTTACTACTCTATCATCATCACGATACTTAATACCGATACTCTCACCATCTGAATAAGTAGCATTTATACTGTAAAGTAAATTATTTCTTATTCTTGTCATGAAATTTGAAGAGAGAGTGTATCTATCACTCTCTTCTCCTAAATCAGAAGTAAATTTATTA
The DNA here is from genome assembly GCA_027068765.1 of Campylobacterales bacterium. Lineage (GTDB taxonomy): Bacteria > Campylobacterota > Campylobacteria > Campylobacterales > QNZT01 > SZUA-1433. Next base: position 36,603 of record JAMOMC010000074.1, on the reverse strand, counting down.
TAATAAGCAGAAAATCCCAACAAATTACCACTTGCAATAAATCGTTTTGTTGTTCCAAAACCTATGTTTATACTTTGAGTATTTCTATCTAATATCGTCTCATCAACACCTTCTTCACCACTTCCTCTCTCTACACTTAACCCTGTATTTCCACTGATGTAGTATGACAAACTTTTATCAAAATTGCCACTATATCTAAGACCTAAGTTTACTGAACCAGTATTTTGCTCATAATTGCTACTTGTAGAGTTATAAAACTGTATGCTTTGTGTTGATAATAGATTTGAAGAGACTTTATATCTACCATTTGCAAAGATTGATGTAAAGTTAGAAAAACTTTCACTGTACTTTAAATTTTCTCCAATTACTCCAAAACTAAGAGAGTATAAATCATCTGGTGTCCAATAAAAAGTTGCATTTGAGGTTATTCTCTTCATATCATAATACTCAATATCAGAGTATCCAACATAAGAGTTTAAACGAAAAGTCCTACTTGGGTTATAATTATATGTAACTCTTGCATCACTTGTTTTATCATTTCTATCTGTTTCACTATCATCTGCAAAACTTTTTCTATAATAGTTTGTATCATTTCTTCTCAAATAAAGAGATAAAAAGTGTTTTTCAAAACTTCTACTAAGAGTTAAAGAGAGTGAACTACCTTTTACTTTTTCATCACTAAAAACACCTTTTACTTCAGAATCTCTATATCTTGCATCGTAACTTAACATATATTTACCAAATTTCATAGAACCATATAGACCGTATCTATATAAATCTTGTTTTGAATAGACATAATCACTTATCAAATTTATAGTTGGAAGAGACTGTTTCTCTACAAATAGAGTAAATGGATATTTAGATCCTTGAATTAAATTTAAATATGCTTTAAAACTTTGATCATTAATACTTAAATCTTCACCATTTGATCTTTTCGTTTTATCAAAATAGAGTGTTCCAGAGACATCATAAGTTAAAAGTCTTGGACTATACAAAGAGCCCTCATAACCCATTTGATATATTTGAAGATATGACTTACTAGTTCTTTTATTTATCTCATAATAGTTGTCTAAGTAGATATATTGAATTCCTCCATATAATCCTCTCGTGGTAAAAAGTTCGTTATTTGCTTTGATGCTAGTACTTAATAGCGATAAGCCAGCACCTATCAACAAAATTTTCTTTATTTTTACCATTTTCAACTCTATCTTTCTATTTTTGCATCTTTTAATAGCTTATCTAATAACTCTTTTTTTCTCTGCTTCTCAATCTTTGAAATCATTCTCTTTTTAAGTTTTCCTTTTGTCTCTTCATATGTTATAGGTTTAGGAGTTATTTTCTCCTCAACATTAACTAAATAAAAACCTTTTGGGTCTTCTATGATTTCACTAACCTCTCCAACTTTTAAAGTAAATGCCACCTTATCTATAGCAGGGTCTAACATACCTTTATGAGTATAACCAACATCCCCACCTTTTACTCGACTCATAGCATCAGAATACTTAGAAGCAATATCGGCAAATTTTGCACCCTCTTTAATTTTTAACTCAGCCTCTTTGATTTTTTTTAAAGCTTTACTTTTTCCATCTGGTTTAGTTGGATCATTTCGTGCATAAACTACTCTAACTTTAACTTTTTGGGGTTCTTGAAACTTAAACTTATTTTTTTCATAATACTCTTTTATCTCAGCTTCGGTATATGTTTTTTTTATCTCTTTTTCATAAAGTTTTTTCATCTGTATATCTATTTTGATTTCATTTTCAAAAGTATCATAATCCATATTAGCTTTTTTAAGTGCTTGTATAAAATTTTTCTTATCACCCAATTTGCCAGCTACTTTGGCAACATACTCTTTAACTTCTCCATCTGAAGCTTTTATACCAAGCTTGTTTGCATATTGAGATAGAAGTTTCCTCTCTATAACATTATCAAGTGCTTTGTCAACTAACTTCTCTCTCTTTTCAATTGTAATATTGGCATGAAAATAGGTCCTAGGTGCTAAAACATCAATAGCCCTTTCAATCTCAGCTCTTGTTATATCCTCTCCATTTACCTTTGCCACGGAAACATCAGAATATACAACTTCTTCTTTTGCATACAAATTTGAAACAAACAACAAAACCATCACTATACCTATAAATCTTTTCATTTAAAAATTTCCCCTTATATTAATTATTATATTTAGTATATAAACTACACATCAAAAAAACTATTAAAAATTATGAAGGCTTTTTTCAAGTTCACCTTTACCAGGAGTCTGTTCTAAAATGTCAGAATCAGATGGATTTAACTTTTTCTCTTTTTTAAGTTCATTTTTTTTAACCTCTTCATTCTTAAGAGTTTTAAGTTCTTTATATTTTTTTGGATTAGCCTTTTTCCATTTTTCACTCACATACTGATATACTTGAACGGCATTACCCATATTATCAACTATATAAACTTTATCACTCTCATCTATATACATACCAGCCATTTGCCAAAATAATCCAGGAGATCTACCGTGTCCTCCAAAATAGAGAAGTAGATTTCCAGCTTCGTTAAATATCTGAACTAAATTAAAAGCTGCATCAGCAACATATATGTGACCCTCACTGTCAATCGCAACCCCTTTTGGTCTAGCAAATGTTCCAGGTTGATCTCCAATTTGACCAAATTTTCTTATAAATTTACCATCTTTATTAAATATCTGAACTCTAAAATTTTGAGTATCAACAACAACAATATTTCCATTTATTGGACTAACAGCCACATTTGTTGGAAAATTAAACTCACCCTCTCCTGTCCCTCTTTTTCCAAATTGAAAAAGCTTCTTACCATCAAGAGAATAGGCTTTTACTAAATGTGCTTTTACATCAACAACATATATCCTATTTAGTTTTTTATCTATTGCTAAACCTGCTGGTCTTATAAACTCACCTTTTTTACCTAAAGCAAATATCAAAGATCCATCAGGGGCATACCCATAAACTTTTTTCTGTTTTGCATCACTTACATATACATTGTTCTTACTATCTAATGTTACCCCTGCTGGAGTATTTAATCTACCCTCCGCTCTATCTCCTATATGAGTCACTTTTTTATTTTTAATATCAAAAGCAAATACATTACCAACTGCTGTATCACTCACATACATCATTCCTTTAGAGCCTGCAACACCATAAGGCTTAAAAAGATTTCCTGAAGTTGCACCTTTATCTTCACCGATCAATAAATCCAATGTGCTAGAATCAGTAAAACTACTGCTTCCATAATACCTATCTATAAAAAATAATCTTGGTTCTTCAGGTGGCTGTGGTATCACTATATTAATCTTTTCTATTTTTTTAGCACCACAAGCCACAAATGTTAACCCAACTAAACCAACGACAAAACCCCTAAATAATGCACTAAATGTAAAGTTCACCCTCTTCCTCCATACTCTTAATTTATAAATTTTTCTTATTCTAACCTATAATTTCTTACATATCTATAAAATGTAAAAAAAATTTACTTATATTTAAAGTATAAAATTTTTAAAGTAGTAATTGTAATTAATGATAAATATCTCTTCAGGTAATTTTAATAAAACAACTTAAGATTAATACTTTAATAAATATATAAACCTGTATTTGATAGAACATAGTAGTCACAGCTATTATTATAGAACTCAAATTATAAAGTAAAAGATTTAAGATAGAAATTATTTTTAGATTAAAAAATAAAAAATGAAAAGGGGTATATTGAAAGTTATTATATTTTTATATACATAAAAAAAGACCAATAAGATAAAATCTTACTGATCTTTAGTAGTTTGTCGACTATTTATCGTGACAAGTTAAACAAAGAGCTGAACCTGTATTTTTAATTCTTAAGAATGTTCCATTCTCAGCACGGTGAGGATCGTGACAACTACCACACTCAACTCTATCACTTCTTAACAAGTTTTGGATAGTAGTATAGTTACCCCAATCAGCTGCAGGTGCACCTTCTATACTTGCAAGAACTGTAGTTTTTGGTCTTAAAGATGCTGCTGTCTCATCATAGATAATAGAGATAGGATGATCATTTGTTAAACCATCATTAGCAACAGTAAGAACTGGTGATATTGTCATTCTTACAGCTGCACCCATGATTGTACCATCAACATTATATCCAGCACGTCCAGGCATATTAACTACAGAGTTAACAGCATTAACACCATCGTGACAACTTAAACATACAAGTGAAGGACCAGAAATTGTCGCCTCTGGATTGTTACCAGCATATGTAGTTCCATACATTGTAAAACCTTCTCCAGAAGGTAACACTTTATTCCATAAAGGAGCACCCTCTACCAATGAAGCACCGTGTGGAGTGTGACAATAGACACAAATTCTTTGATCATCCCCTTCATTACCACCCTCAGCACCACCTATATCATGCTTAGAACCTTTCATAGCCGCAGATGCAAATGTTGAGCTTAACATTAAAGCAACTGACACAGTCGTTATGATTTTTGTAAACTTTTTCATAAATTTCTCCTTATATTTTTTAATTACAAGGGAATTATTACATCATTGTGTAAAAATTGTGTAAAATTCTAGGTCATTTAGTTTATTTTTTTAAAAATATACTCAAAATACGCACCTTTTTTCAGTTCAGACTCTATTTTTACGGTAATATCTTCTTCATTTATAATCTTACCAACTATATTTAAACCTATTCCAAAGCCACCTTTTGCATTATCTTCTCGATAATATCTCGAAAAAATCATATCAGGATCTTTTATACCCATGCCAAAATCTCTAAAACCTAGTATAGCTCTATCTCCATTTTTCTTAAGTGTTACTATTACTTTAGAATTCTCATATGAGTACTTAATTGCATTTGAAAGATTATTATCTATTATCTTCTGTAACTTTGTAGGAATAAACTCTAACATTATAAGATCATCTATATCTGTAATTAGCTCAATATTTTTAAGCTCTGCAATCTCTTGAAAGTAACATGCAGACTTATTTAAAAAATCTGAGAAATTAATACTCTGCTTGTTAGCTCTATTTATAGTTTGCTCTTTTATAAGGTAATTCATATCATTATATATAGTTGATAATATTTTTGAAGCGGATTTTATCCTTGATAGATATTTATTTTTGCCATACTTTTCGCTAAATACATCTATATTTATATTTATAATAGCTAAAGGTGTATTTATCTCATGCATCGCATCTTTTATAAACTCATCTAATGCTTCATTTATCTGTCTAAATGGTTTTGCAAAATTTTTAAGTATCAAAAATGACAATCCAAATACAACAGTAAGTACAGTCAAAAATATAATCAAAATATTTTCAAGCACTGCATATATATTGAACTCCGTTACCACAACTAAATAAGATGCACCAAAATATTTACCATCTATTAACTTCATCACATATAACCTATGGCTACCTTGTCTACTGTACCCTTGCCTTAGATTAGATATAGTTATCTTCTCATCAACAGTTGTAAAAATTGGATTTGTACTATCATCATAAAGTCCTGACTGATATATTTTATATCTTGGGTATGTAAAATATTTATCTATATTAGGATTAAATCTCTCCATCTCATTTATAATCTCAATAGCTTTTTTCTTTAAAGATATCTCCGTCTTTACCTCCTCTACCGAATATCTATATTTATCATAAATTGCAAATGGTGCAAACAAGACTCCAATAATAATCAAAGTATATATCGTTGCATATTTTAATGAAAAGCGTCTCTCATTGACTTCAAGTTTCAAGTTTGTATCCTACACCTCTTATATTTACAATTAAATTTTTATCAAGTTTTTTTCTTAGATTATTTATCTGAACTCTTATATTTGCAGGATCTACATAATCATCCCAGACATAATCTCTTATCATATCAGGACTAACTACTTGATTTTTATGTTTTACAAAAAGATCCAAAATCATCTTTTCAGTTTTTGAGAGTTGTATATCTTGTTCATTATGTTTAAGTGAAAAGTTTTTAGCATCATACTCATAACCTAGAGCTAATAGTATAATATCATTTGTACTTTGTGGCATAACATTTTTCAAAGCTGTTGCAACTCGCACTCTAAGTTCTACCAAATCAAAAGGTTTTTTTATATAATCACAACAACCAACATTATACCCCTTCTCTAAATTATCAATTTCAGTAAAAGAGGTTATAAAAATAGCAGGTATCTGTGAATCACTTTTTCTTATCTCTTCTAAAAGTTCAAAACCACTCATACCTGGTACATTTACATCTAATAACAATAAATCATAACTATTATAATAAACTGCATCAAAAGCTTCATCTCCATTACTATAATCATCTACAACATAGCCGTTATCTTCAAGAAGCTCTTTTATAGTTATTCTTAAAGCATATTCATCTTCAAGTAGCAGTATTTTCACTATCTTATCTCCCCTTCAATTTGTTTATTGTCTCTACCTCTCAAAATTAACTCAATTAAATCCTCTTTTGAGTAATCTTGTAATATTACCTTAGATGCCTCATACATATCAAGCTTATCTTTCCCATCTGCTAAGTTATTAAGCTCAATTAAATGTTTCTCTTTAATATCTGAAAATATATTTTTTTCTTGATTTTTTATATAATTGTATACATCCTCTTCACTGCTATCAATTGTATAAACACTTCTTAAAAGTGATTTTTGCTCACCCAAAAAATCTTTATAATCATCTTTCTTTATGATAGCTATAAAAGCACCAAGTTTTTGACCGTGAGGATTTTTTAACGCATATGAAGCAAAAAAATGAGAAGAAGTTAATACAAAGTCATTTGTCATTAATTCATTAAGCTCTTTTTCGTTTAATGCTTTAAGTCTATTTATTAGGGCATGATTTGTATTTTGATTTGCAACTGCTAAAGTACCGCCAACAGTAAAAAGACTTTTTTGCTCAATATAAATCATAGGAACAAAGTTAAGACTTATAAGTGGAACTATCTCTATCCCATACTCTCTTATTTTAGATACTATTGCCTCATAAGGTGTTGTAACTTCTAAAATACCTAAAAATTCATTTTTATACATTATCATTGAAGATGATTTAATTCCAAGTGGAAGACCAAAATCTATACCCGTCATCGGTTTTTTATGTTTTATAGACTCTTTTAGTGCTGCCTTTCTTCCAGTTACTAAAGGAATTATAGGTGTTGAAGACTCCCAACTTCTAGCAAATACATCTAAATCTTTTGTAAAAATTTGTATATATATATCCGCTTTACTTGAGTGTTTTTTTAAAGACTCTGCTGCAGCTTTAAGTACTTTATGTCCTAAATCTCTATCATTATCTAAAACTACATCTTGAATTGAGCGGCTAGAACTTAATGCTATTGCCAAAGATAAAGGTGGTGTTTTTTCACTATCAATACTTTTTAGCAATATCTTATTTATGTTATCATGAATGTGGGCTTGCTTTTTTAAATCAAGCTTTTTACCCGTATTTATCATCAAAATAGCAAAAACTACCGCAATGATAAATGCTAAAAATATAAAAAGCTTTTTCATATAAAAATCCTAAAAGCTAGTGATTAAAACTTCTCAATACCTAATACATATCTTGCTAATGCTCTTATCTCATTATCATACAAAGTTTGTATTTTCATAAGCTGTGGTTGCATCATTGCAGCTTTTGCAGGGTATACTCTAGCAGGTGTCTCACCTTTAAAAAAACTAACTAGAGCATTTTCATCTCCACCATAACTCATTCTAATTGTCATCAAAGATGGCCCCATCTTCTCCATATTTTCATCATGACACATAGTGCATCCATTTGTCTCAAAAGTCGTACTACCATCTACAACTGCGGACTCTGCATTCATTGGATTCCAAGCATTTACTGAAGTAGTAGAAACTAATACCATAAAAACCGTACTTAATAATAATTTGTTCATATTTATCTCCTATTAGTATATTCTATATCGTCATATTACAATAATTATTCATCAAGGTAAATAGCTTTTATAGGTTTTGGGATTTTCCAAGCTTGGTTTTTTAAAACATCTATCGCATCCTCACTTCCATTTAAATATGCTTGCCTAGTCAATTTTTTAGCTTTTTTCATATCTTTTTTAACACCATCTCCTGCTATATACATAAGTCCTAATCTATACTGAGCATCTGCATAACTTTGCTTTGATGCTTTTTCAAACCAAAATGCTGATTTTTTATAATTCTTAGGTAGCCCTTTGCCATCAAAATACATATCAGCTAATTTATATTGAGATTTAGCATAATCCAAAGCTGCTGTTGTTTCATACCAATAAAATGCTTTTTTATAATCAATTTCAACACCCTTACCTTCATAATACATATCAGCCAAATAAACTTGAGCTTTTATATCACCTTGATTAGCAGCTTTTTTAAACCACTTTAAAGCTTTTTCATAATTTTTTTGAACTCCTCTACCCTCATAATACATATAAGCCAAATCATACTGTGCTTTTGTATGTCCACTTTTAGCAGCTTTTTTAAACCACTTTAAAGCTTTTTCATAATCTACCTTTATAACAGTTCCTAAATAGTACATGCTACCTAATGCATGTTGAGAGTTAATATCTCCACCAATAGCTCTTTTTTTGGCATTTTCTAAAGCTTTTTTCTTCATAAAATCTATACTATTTACTTCTTTTTTATCTTCTATTGTGGCCTGAGATATCTTCTCTCTCATCTCTCCCAAATCTGCCCATAAACTTTGAATTAAAGCCATACTTATAGCAGTTATTGTTAGTAGTTTTTTCATTTTATTTTTATTCCTTTTTATTTGGGATTTCCCACTTATATTTTTCTAAAATTTCTTTAGCTCTATTTTCACCATTTACATAGGCATTCTGCATCCACTGTTTTGCATCTTCCATATCTCTTGTAACTCCACTACCTCTTAGGTATGCTAAAGCCAACTCATATTGAGATTTTGCTTCACTCTGAGCCGCAGCTCTTTTCAGATAATATATCATCTTTTTAATATCTTTATCACACCCTTTACCATATTTATATCTCATAGCTAACTCATATTGAGCTAATGGATAATTTAACTTTGCTGCATCAAGATACCAGATAAAAGCATTTTTATAATCACCTCTCTCATCATATATTTTGCCAATATACATATCTGACTTACCATTACCTAACTCTCTAGTTTCACCCTTAGAGGCTTTTAAAAACCATTTTAGTGCTTTATTATGATCTTTTGGAACTCCACGACCATCAAAATAGATATATCCTAAATTAAATTGTGCTTTTTTATGTCCTTTAATAGCAGCCTTCTCATACCACTTTATAGCATTTAAATAACTTTTTTTTGCCATAATACCATGATAATACATACCAGCCAATGCAAATTGAGCATTGGCATCTCCAGATTTTGCTTTTCTTTTTGCTGTATTATATGTTCGACTCTTCATTTCACTTGTACTCTTATTGTAAGTATCAGAGTGTTTTAGTCTCTCTCTCATATCATGCTGTATTTCAGATAAGTCTCTCTTCTCTTTAGCTTCTAAAGCTTTCGTTTTTAACTCTTCCATTGTAACACTTTGCAAAAGTAAAGGAGTTAAAAGTAAAAGAAATCTAATTCGCATGCCAACCCACCTTAATTATATTTACCTTATCTATATTATAACATAATTTTTATTTTTTGTGACACCTTTGACAAACATTAAAAGCTCTTTTCCCTTTACTTCTAAGTAAAAATATTCCGTTTGAACCGTGAGGGTTATGACAACTTGAACAGACAAGCTCACGACCAGGACGAGATGGATCAGGTCTACCACGAGTAGGATGGCTCCCTTCATTTCTACTAAAAACAAAACTTCCTATGACATGTTTCCCTGTAGCTTTTTCAGAATGACAAGTTGTACAAAGATCCCAAATAGGTTTTCTTAAATGAAACTCATATGCTGAAGAGTGAGGATTATGACACTTATTGCATCTTCCTGAACGAAGTGGACCGTGTTCTGAAGTGTTAGAAAACCACTTCTCTTTTATACCCTCATGACAAGAGAAACATCTACCCATGATAGGATCTGGCATAAGGTATTTTGATTTACCTTCATCTTGCAGATTAAACTCTCCACCTTTTCCTGTATGACACTCTGTACATAAAAAATTCACAGAAGGGGCATGACCGTTTTTTCTATAAGTTATCGTTTTATGACACTCGTAACAATTTGAATCCTCAGGATTTTCTAAAATATCAAAATCTCTAGAATTTATCTCTGATGGAGAGATATGCTTCTTTTTTAAACTGTTTTTATCAGGATTCATATTGTGACAAGATTTACATAACTTCTCATTTTTATTTATGTGAAAAAAATTTCTCTTATATCCGCTGGGTTCATCAACAAAACCTTCATATACTTCAGACCTATGAAAAAGATTTAACTCTTTTCTTGTTAACTCTTTATCAGCAGAATAACCAACCAATATAACTCTGTTGTTACCAAGTTTTAAATTGATAGTTTTACAATAAACATCTCTATCTTTTTCACCTAATTTCAACTCGATTATAACATCATCCGCAAGAACTATGCTAACCTTTTGCAAAGATGCGTCTAACCTTTTAATGACTATAGATGCATAATCTTCATCATAAACACCTTTACTCTCAGGCTTTAGGATCTCAAATGAACCACTTTTTGCTTCAACCGCTCCAAGAGAAAAAACAAAAAATAAAACAGATAAAATACCTCTAAGCATCTAATACCAACCTTCTATTTCAAATTTTTGATAGGATTTTCTCTATCATAACCACGTCTTGCATGACAAGCAGGTGCACAAGAGCCACCAGTTGGAGTCTCAATAAACCTTAAAGGAAAACTAATCTTTCCAAACTGTGTCTTTTTCTTTAAATGATGTGGATAATCTTTTGTTCCGTGAAAATCATGACATGCTCTACAAGTACGACCTTTCTCTTTACCAACGTGAACAAAATGCATATTGCTATTACCATTTCTAAAGTTTGTATCTTCAATGGTTTGTGCTTTTTTTATCTTCTCTGAATCGTGACACTCAAAACAGATATAGTTTTTCTCATCAAACTTTGAATAAAATGTTTTTGGAAATGGTTTATTTAACATTCTTAGATTATCAGATCCATGTGGATTATGACACATCGCACAATCTCCCCACTGAATAGGCCCATGCCAATCTGGATTCTCATCTAAATGCTTTCCTATATTTTGAAGCTTATACCCCTCTTCATCTGTTACTAACTCTTGAGAGTGACATTTTAAACACATATCTTTTACAGTTGCAGCTTTCATCATCTTTGGCTGACCTGTACCGTGAGGATCGTGACAATTTTGACAACCAGTACCCATATTTATAGCGCCGTGTTTACTTTTCACACTATTAATCCAATCTTGCTTATCAACATGACAGGTTAAACATATATCTTTTTTTCTATCTGCTCTTAATTGAAATTCATAATCCTCTGTATGAGGGTCATGACAATTTACACAAGAATCTTTCACTGGTGGATGAATATTTTCTGTATTTTTTAAAAACTCACCTTTTGCACTATGACATGATGTACATAGTTCATTTACATTTGAATATCTTAGAAGTGATGAATTTTCTGAATCATGTGGATTATGACATATACTACAAGCTCCAGCAGCAACTGGCCCGTGAATAAATTTTTTACCCTCTTTGGCATCTTTATCGTGACATTGATAACAAAGGTCTGGCTGCTCCATTGTGAGGTCATTTCCATCTTTTGGATTAGATGACTTATGACACATTGAACACAGTTTTGATCCATATGGAGGATGAGTAACCTTCTTGGACTGCTTTAGATTTGGCTCAAAAACAAGCTCTTCTTTAGCAGCTGGTACAATAGCAACTTCAATCTTCTCCTCTTGCGCTGCTATCTCTTGTGCTACTTTTTCAACTTTTTGAGCAGGTGCTTCTTCTGCTACATTTTTTACACTAGTACCTCCGCCCCCTCCACAACCATTTAAAAATAGTATAGTTACAAAAATAGATATTAAAAATAAACTTCCTTTTTTTGTAAAATTTTTCATCATCACTTCCCTTTAAATATAACAAATTTTTATCTCTCTTGTTGAATTATCCAATATTTTAGCTTAAAGTTAAATTATAATTTCTTATTCAACTTTAAAAATAATTTAATTTATAGTATCTTGATAAGCTTACTTGACATTGAAGAATTTTTATACTATAATTTTAAAATCAAACAAGGAGAGAGTATGAAAAAAGAGACTTTAGCTATTCATCATGGGTATGATAAAGAGAGTTTTGGAACTATGGCTGTACCATTATATCAAACAACAGCATACGATTTCAAAACAGCCAAATGTGCAGCCGATCGTTTTGCCCTAAAAGAGTTAGGACCAATATATACAAGATTGAACAATCCAACAACTGAGATACTAGAGAGTAGAATTGCAGCGGTTGAAAAAGGAGAAGCAGCAATTGCCACGGCAAGCGGTCAATCTGCTATATTTTATGCAATTGCTAACTTAGCAGAAGCTGGTGACAATATCATAGTAGCTGAAAAAATTTATGGAGGAGCCACCACTCTTCTCACACATACTATGAAAAGATTTGGTATAAAAGCTAAGATATTTGACAGTGATGAAGCCGAAGATTTAGAGGCTTTGATAGATGATAAAACAAAAGCCATCTTTTTTGAATCCCTCTCAAATCCAAACATATCCATAGCAAATGTTGAAAAAATTGCATCTATTGCAAAAAAACATGATGTGATTTCAATTTGTGATAACACAGTTGCAACTCCAATACTTTTTAACCCACTTACAAAAGGTATTGATGTAGTAGTTCACAGTGCTAGTAAATACATAACCGGTCAAGGTTTAGCAATTGGTGGCTTAATAGTTGAGGCAAAAGGCTTAAATGATAAATTGATAGGAAACAAAAGATACCCTCAATTTAATGAACCAGATGAGAGTTACCACGGTTTAGTTTATGCTAATTTACCACTTCCGATATTTACTCTTAGAGTTAGACTCTCACTCATTAGAGATATAGGAGCAACTCCTGCACCATTTAACTCATGGCTATTTATTCAAGGGTTAGAGACTTTAGCTATCAGAATGAAACAGCACAGCAAAAATACTCTAAAAATTGCAAAATTTTTAAAATCACATCCAAAAGTCAAAAAGGTAAACTATCCTGGACTAAAAGGTGATCCATATCATAAAAAAGCCAAAGAGTTATTTAAAAATGGTTATGCCTCTGGACTTCTTAGCTTTGAAGTTGAAGATTTTAAAACAGCTGAGCATATACTAAATAGTACAGAGCTTTTTGCAATAGTTGTAAATATCGGAGATTCAAAATCGATTATAACTCATCCAGCAAGCACAACTCACATGCAAGTACCGCCTGAGAAATTAGAAAAATATGGTATAACACAAGGACTTATAAGACTTAGTGTAGGTCTTGAGGATATTGAAGACTTAATAGAAGATTTAGAAAAAGCTTTGGATTAAAAATGGCACTTATATCATCAAAAGGGATGTATGGTTTAGCTGCAATGTATGAGCTTTGTATGTTAAAAAGCTCTAAACCTGTTCAAATAAAAGATATTTCAACAAATGCAAATATCCCTCAAAACTACCTAGAACAACTTCTATCTCAACTTAAAAAAGCGGGATTAGTAAATAGCACAAGAGGAGCATATGGAGGTTATCAACTCTCAAAAGATGCAAACAAAATATCTGTAAAAGAGATTTTTGAAGCACTTGAAGGAGGGCTTGATATAGCCCAAGATTGCACACAAAACCCTGCTTTAGCTCTTTTTTACAAAGAAAAAAAAGCAGAATTAAATAAGATATTTAATCTATCTTTAGAAGAGTTAATTAAGTATCAACAAAGAGTATCAAGACAAATTTGCTACAATATATAAAAAGGAGTTATAAATGAATTATGCGAAAAATGTTACAGAGCTTATAGGAAATACACCACTTGTTAAACTAAATAGCATCTCAAATACAACAGGAGCAACAGTTCTTGGAAAGTGTGAATTTTTAAACCCTTCACACTCTGTAAAAGATAGAATAGGTTTTAATATGATTAATGAAGCTCTAAAAAGAGGGGATATCTCTTTAGAGACTCAAATCATAGAACCAACAAGTGGAAACACTGGAATTGGATTAGCGATAGTATGTGCAAGTTTGGGTTTAAATTTAACTCTAACAATGCCAAGTTCTATGAGCTTGGAGAGAAGAAAACTTTTAGTAGCACTTGGAGCTGAGCTCATATTAACAGAGCCTGCATTGGGGATGAAAGGTGCGGTTGATAAAGCTTTTGAATTAGCCAAAGAGAGGGGAAACTCATTTGTACTTCAACAATTTTCAAATCTTGATAATCCAGAAGTTCATAGAAGAACAACTGCCCAGGAGATACTAAAAGATACAGATGGAAAAGTTGATATTTTTATAGCTGCTGTTGGTACAGGTGGAACAATAACAGGAGTTGGAGAGATACTAAAAAAACATAATCCAGATATAAAAATCATTGCAATTGAGCCTGAAACCTCAGCAGTTCTTGGAGGAGGAAAACCAGGTCCTCATAAAATCCAAGGTATAGGAGCTGGTTTTATACCAAAAGCTCTAAATACAGAAATTTATGATGAAATAATCCAAATAAGTGATGAAGCATCCAAAAAAGCTGCTCAAAAACTGGCAAAAACAGAAGGTTTGATAGTTGGTATCTCTTCTGGAGCAAATGCATCTGTTGCTTTGGAAGTTGCAAGCAGAGAAGAGAACAAAGGAAAAATAATCGTAACCATGTTAAACGACACAGGAGAAAGATACCTAAGTTCTGGTCTATATGATGATTGAGAAAATTAGAGAGAACACCATACTTGAAGATGGTGTTCTCTATCTTGATTTTACAGCCTCGGGACTTGGCTACAAACCAATTGAAGAGAAACTACAAAATATCTTAAAGACTTATGCAAATACTCATTCACAAACTGGAAATAACTCAAAAATCACATCCAATTACTACAACCTAGCAAGAGAGTCTCTTAAAAAATCTCTTGAAATTAGTGATGATTTTTATATCATTCCTTGTGGAACAGGTGCAACTGGTGCGATTAAAAAATTTCAAGAGCTTTTAGGACTCTACATACCCCCTGCCACAAAAAAAAGATATAAAATAAAACCAAACAAAAAAGATCTCCCTTTAGTAATTATTGGGCCTTTTGAACACCACTCAAATGAAGTTAGCTTTAGAGAAGCTCTGTGTGAAGTTGTGAGGATTCCTCTAAATAGAAATGAAACTATAGATTTGGAAGAGTTAAAAAGAGTTTTGGAGCAAAACAGCGATAGAGAGATATTTGGCTCTTTTGCAGTTGCTTCAAATGTTACAGGTATTATAAATCCAATAGAAGAGATTTATAATATCATGCATAAATATAAAGCAACTGTGTGTCTTGATGCGGCTGCATCTTCAGCTTATATGAATGTAGAGTCAAAATACTATGATGTTTTGTTTTTATCCCCTCATAAACTTTTAGGAGGTCCAGGAAGTTGTGGACTTTTAGTTATCAAAAAAACTCTTTGCAACTGTAAAGAAGTCCCTACATTTGCAGGTGGAGGAACTGTATCTTATGTTTCTCGTGCTTCTCATATATTTTCACAAGATCTTGAAATAAAAGAGGATGCAGGAACTCCAGGAGTATTACAGTTTATAAAAGCTTCTTTAGCTTATGAGTTAAGAAATAAGGTTGGATTAAATTATATAGCCAAAAAAGAACAAGAGTTAAAAATGTGTTTTAAAAAAGAGATCCAAAACTTTAAAAATATAAAACTCTACTGTCTTGAAAGTCATAAAAAACTAACCACTTTCTCTTTTAATATAATAGGACTAGATCCATATAAGTTAGCAAGAGTCCTTAGCAATAAGTTTAAAATAGAAGTAAGAGCAGGATGCAGTTGTGCTGGTCCTTATGGTCACGATCTTCTTGGATTTGAAGATAATCAAGAATTTTTACAACAACCTGGCTGGATTAGAGTTAGTTTTCATTTTACTCATAACTGTGAAGATATAAAGTATTTTTTTAAATCACTTAACAATTCCATATCAATTTTAAGTTCAGAAAATTGAAAAATTGACGATATACTTCTAGACAAGGTGTTTATAAAAATATGAATTGAGGTAGATTTAGATGTTAAAAAAAATTTATATACTATCAACATTGTTAATCCTAGTAACATTAAATGCACAAATGCTACAAACTCCTCACAACCTCTCAGTAGATGCAAGTGATGCAGAGAACAGTCAACTGTGTGAATATTGCCATCCTCCACAACTAAGTGGTACTCCTTTTAGCAAACAACTTTGGGACAATTCAAAAAAGAAAGAGTCATTTTCTCTATACTCAGGAGCCTTATCAGATACACAAAGCTCTAATTCCACTCCTCACTCTTACTCGATGATTTGTTTAAGTTGTCACGATGGTGTAAATTCAGTAAATTTTGTAGTTAACAATAGCTACAATAATGCAGGCGAAACAGTAACTCAAAGAGAAGGATTTAACTATCAACATGTAACAGGTGGAGATCATCCTATATCAATTGTGTATGAAGCTGGAAAAGCTAAAGGTTTAAAACCTATAACAGCCCCTCTTCTTGGTGAGTGGAAAGGGGCAAAAACAATCTCTGATATTTTAAGAAATGGAAAAGTTGAGTGTGGCACTTGTCACGATCCTCACTCCATGACAGATGATGGACTCTTTTTAAGAAATAAAAACCACAGAAGTGAACTTTGTCTATCTTGTCATGATAAATAGGTAAAGTAATTTTTCTTTGCTATAATTTAGAAAAATTATAGCAAAGGATTAACTCTTGAAAAAAATAGCTTCAATTATAACTCTTATTGTTACACTCTTCTTATCATCTTTACTTGCTAAAACTTCATATAACATACAACTTGCATCCGCACAAAAAAATGAACTTGGATTAAAGCATTTAAAATCTGATATAAAACTACTGCCACCAAAACTTCAAGAAAATTTACAGATAATCACAGGAGAAAATTACCACATATTATATACAAACAGATTCAACACAAAACAAGATGCAATGGATAACTTAGATAAATATAAATTATATTTTAAAGATGCAATTATAAGAAAATATTACCAAGATAGACAAAAAATAGAGCAAAACTCTTTTTTTACAAATGAGATGCTAGTTGGAAAAACTATTTTTGCTTTGTATATAGACAAAAAGAGAAAAGGTGCTGCACTAATTACTATGCATTTAAACCCTGATTTATCTATGAAATTTGATGTTAGTATTGGAAAAAAAGATAGTGGATTTGGAAAGTATTTTATCGATTTCCAAGGTAGATTTTATATCTATATGCATGAGAGTGAGAGATATTCAGCTTACTATACTCTTAAAAAGATCACTCCTAATTATCTCCTAGTTGAGGCTTGGGAAAATAGTGAAAAAGATTCAAATGAGATACGTTTTTATACAGATTACGACAAAGCTTTATCCTATTTTAATTCTTTAACAATTATCTGATACAATACTTCCATAAAGACAAAAAGGTATTATAAAGTTATGGAAAATGTTTCAATCTTAGATTTGGTTTCAATCTCACTCATTCTTTTTTTAGGTATCAAAGGTATACTTCGTGGATTTGTCAAAGAGGTTTTTGGACTTATTGGAATTATCGGTGGTATTTTTATCGCATCAAAATATGCACAAGTTGCAGGAGAGTATATAGATGTCACTTTTTTAAATCTTGACAATAAAGCATCTCTTTATCTCATAGGTTTTATTGCTGTACTTATACTCTTTTGGGGATTAGCAACTTTAATAGGTTCTCTTCTTGGAAAGCTTGTAAACTCTAGTGGACTTGGAATTGTTGATAAAATCTTGGGTTTTATTGTAGGTGGTGCTAAGATATTTTTAATATTTTCTGTTATTATCTATGTACTCTCAAGCATTGGCATCTTTAAAGGTAGTTTAAACTCTATATTTGAAGGGAGCATGATGTACCCGATTTTTAAAGATGTTGGATCTAAAATTGTACAGCTTGACCCTTCTCAGCTAAATCAAGATAAAACGATAACAATAGATAAAGAAGAGATTAAAGAGTAAGGTTTTATTAATGGAAAATATTGAAAACTTAAGTTATGAGGAGCTTTTAGAGAGATTTAAAATACTTCTGAAAAAGAACTCATTAAAATATACAGCTCAAAGAGAGGCTATTTTAAAAACTCTCTTTGACAATCCCGACCACTTTACACCAGAAAATCTCTATCTACTTGTAAAAGAGAACTATCCAAAACTAAACACGGGAATAACAACAGTTTATAGAACATTAAACCTACTAGAGGAGAACTCTATTGCAACTTCAATCTCTTTTGGAGCACAAGGTAAAAAATTTGAGTTAGGCAATAAACCCCACCATGACCATTTAATTTGTGAAAAATGTGGCTTAATTGTAGAGTTTGAAGATGCCACAATAGAAAAGCTTCAACACAAAATTGCTAAACTTCACGACTTTAAATTAACAGACCACTTAATGCAACTTTATGGAGTTTGCAAAAAATGTCAAACAACTTAGGAGAAACATTGATATTTGATAATCAATATGAACAACAGAGAATAGAAAAATCAAAAAATTTAAAAAATTTAGATATCGCACCCTACCCTCACAACATCAAAAAAGGCTCTTCAACTAAAGAGTTCAAAGAGCAGTTTGCTTATGTGTTGGAAAGTGAAGAAAAAAGAGATGAGAGCAAAAGCTTAAGTGTAAATGGAAGAATTAAATTTTTAAGAGTTATGGGAAAAGCTGCTTTTGTGAAGATAGAAGATGAGAGTGGATTATTGCAAATTTATGTCGCAAGAGATAATTTACCAGATGGTTTTTACAATGATGTTTTTAAAAAACTTATAGAAGTCGGAGATATTATATCTGTTGCTGGTTTCCCTTTTGTTACAAAAACAGGAGAGTTATCTCTGTCAGTAACTTCACTAACCCTTGCTGCAAAATCGATAAAACCTCTCCCTGAAAAATTTCACGGATTGCAAGATATTGAGTTAAGATATAGACAGAGATATCTAGATATGATTATGAATCCTGAAGTTAAAGAAGTATTTAAAACAAGAAGCAATCTTGTGAGAATAATTAGAAGATTTTTTGAAAACAGAGATTTTTTAGAAGTTGAGACTCCAATGATGCATCCAATCGCAGGTGGGGCAAATGCGAAACCTTTTATAACTCATCACAATGCTTTAGATATTGAAAGATATTTGAGAATTGCACCTGAACTTTATCTAAAAAGATTGATAGTTGGTGGGTTTGAAGCAGTTTTTGAAATAAACAGAAACTTTAGAAATGAGGGAATGGATCACACTCATAATCCTGAGTTTACAATGATTGAATTTTACTGGGCATACCACAATTATAAAGATTTAATGAAACTCACAGAAGAGTTATTTGATGAGATTTTAAAAGAGCTTGATTTGCCAAAAACTATAATTTATGGAGATATGAGTATCAATTTTAGTACACCATTTAAAAAGATATCTTGGGCAAATTCACTTAGTGAAATAGGAGGAGTTCCAAAAGAGATTATAGATGACAAAGATGCTATGCTCTCTTATCTAAAAGAGAAGGGAGAAGCAGCTGACCCTAAACTCTCGATTGCAAAACTACAATGTGAACTTTTTGATAATTTTGTAGAGCCAAAGCTTATTAATCCAACATTTATCACTCACTATCCAATTGAGATAAGCCCACTGGCAAGAAGAAGTGACGAAAATCCAGATATTGCTGAAAGATTTGAATTTTTTGCAGCAGGTACTGAGATTGCAAATGGATTTAATGAGTTAAATGACCCACTTGATCAATATGAAAGATTTACAAAACAGATAGATGATAAAAATAGCGGTGATGATGAAGCACATGATATGGATGAAGAGTTTGTTCACGCTCTTGGATACGGTATGCCTCCAACGGCAGGACAAGGACTTGGCATAGATAGACTTGTTATGCTTTTAACAAATCAGCACTCAATTCGAGATGTTATACTATTTCCAGCGATGAAACCAATAAAAAAAGAGATAAAAGATGAGGATGGGGAATGAATTTTTTAGAAAAAGATGATAAAGAAGTTTATGAGATACTACAAGATGAGCTAAAAAGACAGTGTGATCACTTAGAGATGATAGCAAGTGAAAACTTTACAAGCCCCGCTGTTATGGAAGCGATGGGAAGTATTTTTACTAACAAATATGCTGAGGGTTATCCATACAAGAGATATTATGGTGGGTGTGAGCATGCCGATAGAGTTGAGCAACTTGCGATAGATAGAGCATGTGAGCTTTTTAAATGCTCTTTTGCAAATGTCCAACCTCACTCTGGAAGCCAAGCAAACCAAGGTGTATATCAAGCTCTTTTAAAACCTTATGATAAACTTTTAGGTATGGATTTGAGTCACGGTGGACACTTAACACATGGTTCAAAAGTTAGTAGTTCTGGTAAAACCTACTCTAGCTTTTTTTATGGAGTTGAGCTTGATGGTCGTATAAATTATGATAGAGTTTTGGATATTGCTAAAATTGTTAAGCCAAAAATGATTGTTTGCGGTGCTAGTGCATATGCAAGAGAGATTGATTTTAAAAAATTTAGAGAGATTGCTGATGAAGTTGGTGCAATTTTGTTTGCAGATATTGCTCATATCGCTGGACTTGTAGTAGCTGATGAACACCCTAGCCCTTTTCCTTATTGTGATGTTGTAACAACTACTACTCATAAGACTTTAAGAGGTCCAAGAGGTGGTATGATTATGACAAATGATGAAGATATTGCAAAAAAGATAAACTCTGCAATTTTCCCAGGAATTCAAGGTGGACCATTGGTTCATGTTATAGCTGGTAAAGCTGTTGGTTTTGGTGAAAATCTTAAGCCTGAGTGGAAAACATATGCAAAAGATGTCAAAGAGAATGCAAAAATTCTTGCAAAAGTTTTAATGCAAAGAGGCTATGATGTTGTAAGTGGTGGAACTGACAACCATCTAGTGCTTGTCTCATTTTTAAATAAAGACTTTAGTGGAAAAGATGCAGATGAAGCTTTAGGAAAAGCTGGAATTACTGTAAATAAAAATACAGTCCCTGGAGAAACACGAAGTCCTTTTGTAACAAGCGGTATTCGAATAGGCTCTCCTGCTCTAACTGCACGAGGTATGAAAAGTAAAGAATTTGAGATAATTGCTGAAAAAATTGCAGATGTTTTAGATAATATAAATGATAATAAACTTTTAGCTAAAATAAAAGATGAGATGAAAGAGCTTGCGAGCAATTTTATCATATATGATAGAGCCATATATTAAGGATTAATTTATGTACAATGTTGATACTTCTTTGATAAAGATAGTTAGTGACCATTACTGGATAAAAAGAGATAAGATTGTTAACAAAATAAGTCATAAAGGCAAAATGTTTTTTGATAAGTATGAGAGAATTGAAGAGAATCTATCAAGATCTATTATGAGTGACCATGCATCTGGTAAGATAACTGTAGCTCACTCTATCATAAACAGTAGAGACAAAGTTGAAAATATAGTTTTTGACTACAATGGAAGAAATACAGAGAAGTTTTGGCATAGAGCTCAACTTATGCTTCGTGAAGAGGGTTTTTTAAACTTTACTGCATATGAGAGTAAAACTAGTGGTCATCTGCACCTATATGTACATAAAGGTCACACAACACTAGGTGAAGCATATCAACTCTCAAAGAGATTATCTGCTAAACTCTCTATGAAACTTCCAAGAGAATGGAAAATGTTTCCAGACCAAGATATACCAAAAGAATTTAATATACTAAATCTACCTATGAAAGTCTATGCAAAAGAGCGTGGAGCTTCATGGGCTAGACATATGTAAAACTAAGGAGAGATAGTGGAAGATAAGTTGGAAAAATTGAAAAAAAAGAATGATTTGAGTGATATTATATTAG
Organism: Campylobacterales bacterium; assembly: GCA_027068765.1. GTDB lineage: Bacteria > Campylobacterota > Campylobacteria > Campylobacterales > QNZT01 > SZUA-1433. The sequence continues at coordinate 14,636 of JAMOMC010000074.1, read as the reverse complement.
AAAAAGATAGTTCAAGCAATGATAAAATTAAAAAACTAATACTAGGTGTAGCATCTTTAGTGCTACTATTTTTAATTATATTAATTGCTATGAAGATGTTTAATACTTCAAATATCTCCCCAAGTGAAAGTTTGACAAGTATAGATGAAAGTATAGAAAACAAGAGTGAAGAGTTTTTAAATAATGCAAAAACTGCTGTCGATGATACAAAAGATTCTCTATTTAAAGAGGAACCCATTATCGATGAGAGTTCTGAGACTGATTTAAAATTTGAAGAGATGGTTAGAAGATTAAAAGAGCAAGATGCAAGAGAAAATCAAAAAGATATATCTTTAGATACTGAAGAAGTAAAAGAGGCTAAAGAGATAAATATTGTAGATAAGATTAAAGATATTGCTGAAATTCCTGTAAAAAAAGTTGAAATCATAAAAGAGAGCAAGCCTGAACCAGTTGTTCTCACTAAACCAAAAGTAATTGAAAAAGAGCAAATCATATCAACAAAAGATGAGATTAGCCCTACTCCATCTCCTATCTCATCTATGAGTGGGTATTTTATACAAGTTGGAGCAACTTCAAAATCTTTCCCTGATAAAAGATTTTTAAATAAAGTTAAAAATGCTGGTTTTGACTATATTGTTCATAAAGTAGTCGTAAAAGGACAAAATATCAAAAAAGTTTTAGTTGGACCATATAGCACAAGAACCAAAGCAAGAGCAGATTTAAACCAAGTCCAATCAAAAATAAATCCTAGTGCATATATATATAGGATAAAATAGAGTGCTTAGTTATCGTCAATTACTCTTTGACCAATTAACGCCTATCTCAATTTACCACAAACTAAAAGAGAAATTCAAAGATGAACTCTCTTTTTTGTTTGAAAGTGCAATAAACAGTGAAAAAGGAAATTTTACTTTTATTTTTATAGGTGCAAATGAGAGAATCTCTTACAAAAACTCCATTACAACATTTACAAAATCAGATGGAGTAAGCAAAAACCTTGAAGAAAATCCATTTAAATTTTTAAAATCATACTACAAAAATATAGATAGTGCAAAATACGCTGAATTTTCACAAGAGTTAGGCATAGGATATATTGACGGCTTTGTTGGATATATCGGATATGATGCGGTCAAAATTTTTGAGCCAACTTTAAAAAAACATATGGATAATTTAAAAGATGAGTTAAATACACCAGATTTAGATCTAATTCGCCCAAAACTTGTAATAGCTTTTTCACACAAAACCAATAAACTAACACTCATTGCACACCATAAAAACTTTGAAAATGAGCTAGATAACTTGATCTCATATCTACATGAGCCTTGCCAATATATCGAAATTAAAAAATCTATTATTGATGAAAAACTTGGAAATTTTACATGTACAAAAGAGAAGTTTTTTAAGATTATTGATGATTCAAAAGAGATGATAAGAAGTGGAGATATTTTTCAAATATTAATATCAAATCGTTTTACTCAACAAGCAAATATAGATACTCTCTCATTTTATAGAATTTTAAGAAGCAAAAATCCCTCTCCTTATATGTTCTTGTTAGATTTCAAAGAGTTTGCAATTGTTGGAAGTTCTCCTGAAGTGATGGTAGGATTAAATGATAATCAGATATTAATAAGACCAATTGCAGGAACAAGAAGACGAGGAAACACAGCAAAAAGAGATGAAGAATTAGCAAAAGAGATGCTACATGATGAAAAAGAGTGTGCTGAACATCTTATGTTAGTTGATCTTGGTCGAAATGATGTTGGTAGAGTTTCTAAATGTGGAAGTGTAAAAGTAACTGAAATGATGAGAGTTGAAAGATACTCACATGTTATGCATATGGTAAGTGATATTACTGCAACTCTTGATGAAAAACACGATATGTTTGATTTATTTGGAGCAACTTTTACAGCAGGAACAATGACGGGAGCCCCCAAAATAAGAGCTATGGAGCTAATAGCAGATTATGAGGGTGTAAAAAGAGGATTTTATAGTGGGGCTATTGGATATTTTGGATTTGATGGGAATATGGATAGTGCTATAGCAATTCGAACTGCTTGGAAAAATAGTGAAAAAATAATTTTTCAAGCTGGAGCTGGCATAGTAGCTGATAGCCAAAAAGAGCTAGAGTTCTTAGAAGTAACAAATAAACTAGGTGCGATGATGAGTACACTAAATGAGTTAAAACTTGAAAAATAAAAAATTTACTATATTTGGAAACCCCATCTCTCACTCAATCTCTCCAAAAATGCATACATTTGCAATTGATGGTCTAAAACAAAAAGCAACTTATACAAAAACACTACTTGAAGATGGCTACAAATTAAAAAAGATATTTTTAAAAGAGTTTGATGGTGCGAATGTTACAGTACCTCACAAAGAGACAGCTTATAAGCTCTGCGATGAAGTTAGAGGCATAGCATATGAGATTGGTGCTGTAAATACCCTTATAAATGAAAATGGCAAAATGATAGGCTACAACACAGATGCAGAGGGGTTTTTAAGAGCAACTCTTGAGTTTGGAGATATGAAAAATATTTTGCTTTTGGGTGCTGGTGGAACCTCAAAAGCTATTGCAATATTTTTTAGGCAACTTGGTTTTAATGTTACTATTGTAAATCGCTCATCTGGTCGTTTGGAGTTTTTTAAAGAGCTTGGATTTGAAACTTTTACTTGGGAAAATTTCAAATTAGATAGCTTTGATTTAGTAGTAAATACAACATCAGCTGGATTAACAGATGACTATCTTCCCATACCAAAGGAGATACTTAAAAATATTTTCAAAAAATCAAACTTTGCAATAGATGTAATTTACAATAAAAAAACACCATTTTTAAAGTTAGCAGATGAGTTTAACCTACCTAACAAAGATGGTGCTGATATGTTGCTTTATCAAGGTGTTTTGGCATTTGATTTTTTTTATGAACATCAGTTTGAATTGGCTAAAATTACAAATTTTATGAAAAAAGCATTTGTATACTAACACTTTTTTCGTAAAGTTTATTTGATGCATAAACCTTCTACCCTCTCTTATCTTTTATATACATCTGTTTATTTCCAAGTCGCATCTCCACATCAAAAAGATCAATCTCCCTTACAATATCTCCCAATTTTTGATAACCATAATTTACAGGAGAAAATGAGGAGTTATTTGTGATATAAATACCTATCTTTGATAAATTTGACCAACCATCTTCATCCATAGTTCTTAGAGTTCCGTTTCTAAGAAGATTTACAAGTTTTGTATCTTTTCTCAACTCTTTTTTATCAAACTTCTTCTCTTTTTTGTCTTCTGATAAACTTTCAGTTTTTATAAACTGAGAGCAGGCATTTATAAAAGGTTCAGGAGTTTTCTCTTCACCAAATCCAAATACTTTATGTCCATTTCTAAGTATTCTCATCACAATTGGAGTAAAGTCACTATCGCTTGTAGCAAGAGCAAAAGCATCCATGTTTTGTGAATATAGTATATCCATAGCATCAATTATCATAGCAATATCAGTTGCATTTTTACCTTTTGTATAATCAAACTGCTGAATTGGTTGTATAGCAAACTCATGGAGCTTCTCTTCCCAACCTTTTAACTTTGGACTTTTCCAGTTTCCATAAGCATTTTTTATATTTATAACTCCATACTTTGAAAGCTCATTTATAATTCCCTCAATTGAGTTGTGACTAATGTTGTCACAATCAATCAAAAGAGCTATTGAAATCTCATCTCTTTTCATCTTTTTTCCTCCTATTTTTACTCTGTTTTGCTAAAAAATTATTTAATTGATTTGCAAATTGATGGGCATCTTTTGCCTCAAATGGTTTTGGTCCTTTTGTTATGATACCGCTATCTCTAATTTCAGCCATTAAATTTCTCATCGCTAAATACTGCTTGATATTTTCTCTACTATAAAGCTCTCCTCGATGATCAATCGCAAAGGCCTTTTTTTCTATAACACAATCAGCCAAAGGAATATCTGCTGTTATAACTAAATCTCCCTCTTCTAGCATCTGGACAATTTTCATATCAGCCTCATCTGCTCCAAGTTTGACTATGATATAGTTAATATCTTTTGATTTTCCAATACTTATGGGCTTATTTGAAATTACAAATGTTAGCAATTTTAATCTATCAATAGCACGACATAAAATCGGTTTCAGAAGATTTGGAAAAGCATCTCCGTCCACATAAAGAGTCACAATATCTCTTTAACTCGCCCAACATCACCACTCTCTAACTTTACTTTAATGCCATGAGGATGTGAGGGGGAAGATGTAAGAATATCCTTAACAACTCCCCTTGTCAGCTTACCACTTCTTTGGTCTTGTTTTAAAACTATATTTACCTCTAACCCTTTTTTTATCTCTTTTCTTATTTTACCACTCATAATTTTAAATTACCTTTTGTTTATGATATACTATTAAGTATATTTAATTTTTATAGTAAGTATACAGAAACTATTTTAAGGATTAAATTGTGAAAAAAATTATTTTATCTACAATTGTAGCTATAACTTGTATCCATGCAGAAGTTACAACAACAGATGTAGAGGGAAAATATACAAGTAAAACTGCACCAATTGAAGCAACAGATAAAGCAATTCAAAGTATCGATATAGGCTTTGCAAATGTATCAGGAAATACAAAAACATTAAACCTAAATGCAAAATACTCACTCTCCAACTCAATCCAAAGAGCAAAATTTGAGCCATTTAAATACAACTTACAACTAACAGGATTTATGACTAAAAACAATGGTGTAAAAACTTCACAAGAGTACACAGCACTTTTAAATGGTGAACAAGAGTTAAAATACAATTGGCTTGGATATGTAGCTCTTGGCTGGCTTAGAAATGAGTTTAAAAATTATGATAATAAATTTTCACTAGCAGTTGGAGTTGGCAGAGTTCTTTTTGATGATAAAAAACATCGCCTGATAGTCAAAATCGGACCAGCATACAATATAGAGCAGTACACAAATGGACAAGCAGATAAAAAATATGGCTCACTAAATGAGTACCTAGAGTATACAAACAAACTAAACACATACAGCAATCTATATGTAAAATTAGGTGCTATGCAGAACTTTAAAGATATGGGTGAAGATATGGAAGCTACACTTCTTGCTGGAGTTAATTTTGCTGTTAGTGAAAATATAAATATAAGTTTAGAAGCTGAAGCAACCTATGACAATCTACCTCCTGTTGGATTTAAGAAAACTGATACAAAAACAATTATAAGATTAGGATATAAATTTTAGAAAATAGCCTTTTTAAAGGCTATTTATGCTCTTTAGCTATCTCTCTAAACTCATCTTTTAGATCTATAAATGCATCTACTATCTTTGGGTCAAAGTGCTCTCCTCTCTCTTTTATGATAATCTCCTCAGATTTTAAAAAACTATATGCATCTTTATAACATCGCTTAGAGATAAGTGCATCATAAACATCTACAAGTGCCATAAGTCTAGCCTCAAGAGGTATATTTTCACCTTTTAATTTTTGTGGATAGCCACTCCCATTCCACTTCTCATGGTGATAATATGCTATATTATAAGCCGTTGTTAAAAAGTCATTATTGTTATAAGCTTTAATCGCATTTGATATAATTTTCATACCCAAATATGGATGATTTTGCATGATTTTATACTCACTACTATCTAGTTTTCCAGGTTTTTGAAGTATTGCATCTGGAATTCCTACTTTACCAATATCGTGAAGAGGGGATGCACGATATATAATATCAATATAATCATCAGTTAGAATATCACTATATATCCCACTATTTTTTAAGTGATTAGCCAATAATTTTATATACTTTTTAGTACGAATAAGATGTGCTCCTGTTTCAAAATCTTTTGTTTCAGCCACCATAACCATACTATCAAGAGCAGCTGAATGAGACCTAGAGAGCTCTTTAAAAAACTCTCTTTTCTCTTTATCATTAATATAAAGCATCATAAACCCAAGAAATATATAATATAAAACTAAAGGAAACCAAAGATAACCAACACTCAAATATATACCTTGTTTAAAATAGATAACACAGAGCAAAAAAGATATGAGAAAAATTGCCACTGAGATTAAAGCAATTGTCTTGTATGCCTTTCTCCAAATCATAACTAACATAAAAACTGATAATACAAACCCAAGTAAAGTATTTACAGTTTTAAACACCAAAGGTTGCCATCTTAAATGTTCATTTAAAATATTTTCAATTACAGTAGCATGTATATCAACACCATTAAGAACTTGTCTAGTTGCAACTATATGACTATCTTGTTGCCCTATAAGAGAAGAACCTATCAAGACAATTTTGCCAGCTAACTCACTATCTGGAACATTTCCCTCTAATATATCTTTTGCTGAGATATATTTATACCAACTTTTATCATAAAATTGTAAAAGTACTTGTGACTCACTATTTGTATAAAATGTCTCTCCCAAAAGTGTAATTTTATTTGGTGATAGAAATTTTATATCTTTATCTAACTCTAGTAAATTTGCCAAAGAAAATGCTGGTATGACAGTCTCTTTATATCTTATAAATAGCGGAGTACGACGAAAAATTCCATCTTTATCTACTTGAGTATTTACAAATCCAAAAGAAGGAACCACAGCATGAAGTTTATCTACATTACAAAGCATAGATCCAGCTTCATAGGAGGTTTTTGCATCTTTTATAAAAACACTATTTGGAGAGTTAAAATTACATTGTTCACTCTCGTTTAAATTCTCTCGCAGATATACAGCTAAAATAGCTTTTGTATCACTAAGTGAACTTGCTAAAATTTGATCATTATCAAAAAGATCTTTTTTTAAACCTGTTATTTTAACTTCAAGCCCTAAATACCGCTTGTAAAACTTTTCAATTGAAGTAATAGAACTTTTATCTGCTTTATTAAAAATTATATCTAATCCAATACTAGATGGCTTAGCTTCGTTAATCTTCCTAATAAGCTGGGCATCTATGATTCTAGGCCAAGGCCACTGACCAAATTTATCAACACTTTGTTGGTCAATATCTACAATTACAACAGAGGGGGTTATCGTCTCTTTAGCAAAATTAGAGTCTATCAACTTAACTGAAAAAATATCATATATCTTATAATCAATAAACTCTATATAACTACTCTTATATGTCCATAGATAAATAGCCACTAATATGGCTAAAGCAAGAAGCTTTGAAAGAGTAAAATTCACTTTATAATTACTTCTACTCTTCTATTTTTTACTTCTCTTACACCATCTTTAGTGGAAAAGAGTTGTCCGCTCTCTCCATAAGCAAAAACTTTAACTCTAGAAGATTTAACACCATTTTCAAGAAGTATATCTTTTATAAATTCTGCTCTATTTTTAGAGATAAGCATATTTTTCTCATAAGTTCCTTTACTATCTGTATATCCACCAATAGCAATACTATAAGGCTCTTTATCTCTAAGAACATTCATTATATTTTGTATATTTTTTAATGACGAAGATGTTAGTTTTGTACTGCTTTCAAAATATAAATTAATTGAATATGGTTTTTTTGGCTCTGCATCTAGTGCGTCTGAAAACTGCTTTTGTAAATCTTTAGCGGATATTTTAACAGGTTTTGAGATACCTCCATCTGGTTTTAATTTCACCATCATAAATGGCTCATCTACCAAAAGTTCAGACCCTTTTGAAGAAACAACTATAGCATTGTTTGCACCATTTTTATCACCTAAAATTATAGAGGCTTTACTTTGTGTAGTCTTTTTAGCTTGTAACCCTGCCAAAATCAATACAATCGAAACTACAATTATAAAATCTAGCACTATCTACCTAACATCAACATAAAACTTTGTACCTCTTATGCCTATAATTCCATCTGGAACTTTAAACTTAACTTTTTTAGGAGCTACTACTCCAAACTTACCTGATTCGAATATAGCTTTACCTCTAGTCATATTTAAATCAAATGCAAATTTACTATTTTGAGGATCAAAAATATACCTCTCTATAGTTATATAACTCTTTGCACCCAAAGATAATCTTGTGCCATCATCAAAAATAATTCCAACACTACTATCCTCTTTAGTCATAATAATATCTCCCTCATTTAATAAGTCACCAACTTTTACAGGTAATATATCATAGATTCGTTTTATCTCCACAGAGCCTTTTACACTCTTTATAATTGCAATATCAGCACCTAAGGAGGTAAAAATAAAAAGTATAATTAGGAGTATATTTTTCATTATATTTTAATACCTTGTATTTTTACTTATAATAACATAATAGTTTTAATTTTAAATAAAATCTTTATTAAATTCCAACCATCGTTCAAGTATTATCTTTGCAGCAAGAGAATCAACTTTCCCATCTCTTTTATGTTTTGTAATGCCTCTGCTTATCTCTTTTGCCTCATTTGAGCTTCCATATTCATCTTGATAAAATAGTTCTCCATTAAAACTTATAAGTGAAACAAAATGCTCAATTCTTCTCTTCATCTCATCACTACTGCTTCCACCTTTTGGAACCCCAACAACCAAAATATCTATATCAAATTCACTTAAAAAACTATCCACATCTTTTGCAGCTTGTTTTCTATTTTTACGAATTATCGCATCTTGGGGAAAGACTATACCTTTTCCAAGACAAATCGCACAACCAATTCTCTTAAGCCCAATATCTAAAGATGCAATTTTTAACAAAGATAAACTTTCAGATTTTTTATCTCTACTTTTCCCTCTAACTCAAACTCATACAACTTATCTCCGTATTCTCTTAGTGCCTCATCAACCGTTGGGGTATTTTTAAAAAAACTAAGATTATTTTCATCCACTTTAACCTCACCAAAAAGCCCAACAAACTTATCTATATCAGTTATAAGCTCAGCATCTCCATCTTCTAAAAGCTTTTGTGTTCCAAGACTCTGCCCCACTCTATGAGACAAAACATAAATTTTTTTTCCAAGCTCTTTAGCAATTTCAGCACTTCTCATCGTACCACTATTTAGATCAGCCTCTGCAATTATCAAAATCTCACCCAAAGCCACAACTATACGATTTCTTACAACAAAACTATATCTTGTAGCTTTTGTTGTATTTGGATACTCACTCAAAGCCAACCCATCTTTATAAATATCAGTTATTAAACTTTGGTTAACTTTTGGATAGATTATATCTAGTGAGTTTGCCATGACCGCAATCGTGTTTGGAAATGCTCCCTTATGAGCCAAAGCATCTACTCCCATAGCAGCTCCACTCACAACATTATAACCAATAGATGAAAATGATTTTGAGAGACGAAATACCTGCTCTTTTGTATAAGAGATAGGTTTTCTAGTACCTACAATTGAGACCATTTTTGTCTCTAGCAAAGAAGTATCACCTAAAGCATAAAGTAAACTAGGTGGTTTTTTTAAACTCTTAAACTGTTTTAAATTGGACTTTATCTCTTTTATCACATAAACTCATTTATATAAACTAACTCTACATCTTTAAATAAATCTGCACTATTTTTTAATACCTCAAATGTTACATCTTTTGGATGACAAATTGCTATAGCCTCTCCATCTCTTTTTGCAATCTTTATAGCTTTTTTAAGTTGAGCTCTTATATATTCATAATCATCTATATTGTCTAAAAAAATATCTCTTTGTAAAACTTTTCTATCATAGAGTTTTCCAGCTTCTAAACACTTAGTATCACTTGTTGTTTTAGAATCAATAAACTCAATATCATACTTAGTTAAAACAGAAAAAAACATATCCATTGCATCTAAATCACAAGTAAATTTACTTCCTGTATGGTTATTTATTGCAACTGCATCTGGAAAGTTTTTCTTCATTTTTTGCACTTTTTTATCTACAAACTCTAAAGTATCAGAGATATTGATAGCCTCCTCTGTAATGTTTTTATAATTGTAAGCCTCCATTGGAAAATGCACCATGTGATGCTTGAACATTTTTGCAATCTTAGGAGTATTTGGATAGTTTGTATTTGATGGAAATATAGATGGAGTTATGGGAAAAGGAATTTCCTTTAGCTTTAATGCTTGTTCAAAAAAACCTATATCATCCATAATTATCGCTAATTTTGGTAGCTTTTTTACCTGTTTTTCTATAACCTCTATCTCTTTTTTAACAAGTTTTTTTACCTGTTTTGGTATAGATATATTTTTATCTTCTATCTTTACTGAAACATTAACTTCTGAGATTTTAACTTTTTTTATATACTCTTTTATCTCTTCACTAACACTTTTTTTCTCAATTTCAATAGTCTCATTTTTATCATATATTGTCTGTTTTATAGGTTTTTTTAATGGTTTTTCAGCTAAAACAGTAGCATTTTGCTCAAGTTTATTCACTGGCTTCATAAAAAAATAAAAACCAACAAGTGAAATACTAAGAGTAAAAAAAGTAACAGCTACAATCTTTAAAAATAGGTATTTACCCATTAACTACCTAGTTGAATTTCAATTTCAAGCATATCAACATTTTGATTTTGCTCTGTTTTTATATTTACATTTCCAGTTTTTGTATATTTTTGTATAACCTCTAAAAGATCTTTTTTTAAATCATCCATGTATGGTATAGCACAATCAGCCCTCTCGTGAGCTAACATGAGTGTTAATCTATCTTTAGCAACATTAGCAGATGCTTTTTTGGGTCCAAAAAATCTCTCAAATAAAGTCATCCGAACAACCTACCAAAAAAACCTTTTTTACTCTTTAATTCTAAAAATTCAACCTCTTCGCCAAGAACCCGTCTAGCTATTCGTCTATATGCTTCAGCAGCTTGAGAATTTTTATCATAATAAATAGGCTCACCCTCATTTGTAGAAGTTATAATCTTCTCATCATCAGGAATAACACCAATCAAAGGAAGAGCCAAAATATTTAAAACATCATCAACACTAAGCATGCTACCACTTTCAACTAATTCAGGTTTTAATCTATTTATGACTACATGTTTTAAAACTTCTCCCCCATCTTTAGCTTTTTGACTCTTTGCATCTATAATCCCTATAACTCTATCCGCATCTCTAACAGCACTAACATCTGGAGTAGAGACAACAAGAGCACGATCAGCTAAAAATATAGAGTGTTCAAAACCACTCTCAATTCCAGCAGGAGAATCTAAAACTATGATATCAAAATCTTTTTTCAAATTTTCCAAAAGAGTTCTAACTTTCTCTTTATCAAGAATGTCTTTATTATTTGTTTGAGAAGCTGGTAGAAAATAGAGATTTTTTGACCTTTTATCATTTATAAGGGCTTGAGAAAGATTGCATCTGCCCTCCATAACATCAACAACATCATAAACTATTCTATTTTCTAAACCCAAAATCATATCAAGATTTCTAAGTCCTATATCAAAATCAATCGCTACAACTTTTTTTCCAAGTTCAGCCAACCCAACTGCAAGGTTTGCTGACAAAGTTGACTTCCCCACACCACCTTTTCCAGAAGTTATTGTAATCACTTCACCCATTTTATAGCCTTCTTAATTCTTATCTTGGTCTATTATCTTATTTTTTGCAATCCAAGGCATCATCTCTCTTAAATTGTTTCCTGTCTGCTCAATTAAAGATGCTTTTGCATTATTTCTCTCAGCATTCATTCTAGGATAACCACTCTGCCCCTCTAGTACAAAGTCTTTAGCAAATACACCATTTTGAATCTCTTTAAGAATCTGCTTCATAGCTTTTTTGCTCTCATCATTAATAACTCTAGGTCCACTCACATAATCTCCATACTCAGCTGTATTTGAGATAGAATATCTCATATCTGCAATTCCACCCTCATACATTAAGTCAACAATTAACTTTAACTCATGAAGACACTCAAAGTATGCTAACTCAGGTGCATACCCAGCCTCAGTTAAAGTCTCAAAACCAGCTTGAACAAGAGCAGTTGCTCCACCGCAAAGTACAGCTTGCTCACCAAAAAGATCTGTTTCAGTCTCATCTTTGAAAGTTGTATGGATAATTCCAGTTCTTCCTCCGCCAACTCCACTTGCATAACTTTTAGCAAGCTCTAATGCACTCCCACTCTCGTCTTGAGAGATAGCAATAAGATCTGGTATACCACCACCTTTTACAAACTCACTTCTAACAGTATGGCCTGGTGCTTTTGGTGCAACCATTATACAATCAATTCCCTCTGGTGGAACTACCTGACCATAATGGATATTAAATCCATGACCAAAAGCTATAGTATCACCTTTTGATAAGTTTGGCTCAATCTCATTTTTAAAAATTGAAGATTGTATCTCATCAGGAAGCAAAATCATAATAACATCAGCACTTTTTGTAGCCTCAGCCACACTCATAACAGCAAATCCCTTAGCAGCTGCTTTTCCCCAAGAGTTTCCACCCTCTTTTAATCCAACTATAACCTCTACTCCACTATCTCTCAAGTTTTCTGCATGTGCATGACCTTGTGAGCCAAAGCCAATCATTGCAACTTTTTTACTCTTAATAATATTTAAATCACAATCTTTATCATAATATACAGTAATTGCCATACCTACTTATCCTTATATAAATTTATATGGATGTTACTAAAATTTAACTTTGTTTAAAATGATATTATTGTATTAACTTTTTGGTCTGTTTTGCACTTATGCTAAAACATATTTATACTAATTTGATAGTAATATCAATATATTATAGTTTTTCTATTTAAAATTAAATATACTTTAAATAAACCAAGTATATTAATATTTTATTGATAATCGAATTTTTTATCTGTATAATCTACGAGTCAATTAAAATAATTTAAGGAGAATGATATGAGAGTTTACAAAATATCAACAATAGTTGCAGCTTCACTAATTGCAGCGACATCAAACTTAACTGCAGACGCAGTAGAGGCTATGGTTTTACCAAATGCTCAACCTGGCGAGTGTTATGCAAGAGTATTAACACCAGCAAAATTCCAAACAACCTCTGAAAAGGTTTTATCAAAAGAAGCTTCAGAAACTTTAACCGTAATTCCCGCACAATACGGAACAACTGATCAAAAAATTCTTGTAAAAGAGGCATCATCTAGATTAACAATAATACCTGGTACATTTAAGAAAGTAACAGAAAAAATTCTTGTAAAAGATGCTCAAACTTTTTGGAAAACAAGCCTAAAAGGGAGTGTTCCTGTAAGTGCTGAAATTTTAGCAGCTGCAAAAGCTGGTGGAGCAGGTATTGATGGTATGGCTATTGGTAGTTGCTACAGAGAATATTTTACACCTGCTAAATACTCAACTGAGAGCGAAACTTATATCTCAAAAGAAGCTTCAGAAAAATTAAAAATTGTTCCTGCTACTTATGAGTATGTAGAAGAAAAAGTTCTTGTAAAAGAGGCATCTCAGAGATTAGTTAAAGTTCCTGCTACTTATGATACAGTAAGTGAAAAAATACTAATAGAACCTGAAAAAACAATGTGGAAAAAATCTCAATGTAATGGTGAAGGTGATGATTGTGGTGTTATGTGTTTAGTTACAACACCTGCTAGATACTCTACTGTTACAAAAAGAGTTGTTAAAACTCCTCCAACAACAAAAGTTATAGAGATTCCAGCTGTTTACAAAACTGTAAAAGTTAAAAAACTAGCAACTCCTGCAAGTGTTCAAAGAGTAGCAACTCCTGAAAAAACTTCAACTTACACAAGAACTGTAAAAGTTGCAGATGCAACATTCTCTTGGTCAAAATCTGGAGAAAAAGGTGCAGGAAAATATACAGGTCACCAAATCTGTAAAACAGCAACACCAGAAGCTTACAAAACTATCACAAGAACTGTTGTTGACACACCTCCTACTACAAAAACTATAGAGATTCCAGCAGCATACAAAACTATAAAAGTTACAACTATAGTTAAACCAGCAGAGGTAAAAAGAACAGCTATACCTGAAGCTTATAGAACTGTATCAAAAAGAGAGATGGTATCTCCAAGCAAAGTTGAGTGGAAAAGAGTTGTTTGTCAATCAAGCATCAATTCAAGCACAATTAGAGCTTTACAAACTGCTCTTAAAAATGAAGGACACTACAACGGACCAATTGATGGAATCGTTGGAAGTCAAACAAGAGCGGCTGTAAAAGCTTATCAAACTAAAAAAGGTTTAGCAACTGGTGGTATAACTCATGCGGTAATTAAATCTTTAGGAATTTCACTATAATTTCTAACTAACTTTATAAATTAGCCAAAATGGCTAATTTATAATGACTTCTAAACTCTTCACACTCTCATAAATCGCATTCAATATATCTTTTGATTTTGCAGGTTTTGTTAAAAAATGTTTTATATTTAACTCTTGTATTTTTGATAAGTACTCAACTTCACTATATGCAGATATAACTACAACACTCTGTTTTGAATCTATCTTAAAAATCTCCTCAACCATTTTTAATCCATTTAATTTTGGAAGATTTATATCTGTTATCACTAAATCATAATGAGCTTGTTTATATTTTTCTAAACCAATATCTCCATCTTCTGCTAAGACAGTAAGTTTAAAAATATCCTCAAATAGTTCAGTTTTTATTTTACTAAGGCAACTGTTATCTTCTACATATAACAGACTTAAGTTTTTTGTTATATCTTTTAACTCTTTTATATCCACATTGAATCCTTTATAATCAATATATCGTAACAACAGCTTATAACTTTAAAAATAAAAACTTT
>JAMOMC010000073.1 GCA_027068765.1 Campylobacterales bacterium | reverse complement strand
CCCATCTTTTCAGCTGGTTTAAATGATGTGCAGTTTGATGAGCCATTTAAAAGAGACAAAGAGGCTATGCAGACTCAATTTATCTCTATCTCCCAAGTTGTACCGACAAATGGAAAACTCTCTAAAAAAGAGTTGATTTTCAAAGAGCAAAAAGAGATTAGCAAACTAAGATTAAAAGAGAAAAAACTAAAATTAGCTTCAAATATAAGAGAGCTTGGTTACTCTTTTGTCATCACACAAAAAAAAATAAAACTCTTAAAAGAGTATCAAAAAAATACAAAAGAGTTAGAAGATGTCGCTTATATGCTGTATGAGAGTGGAGGGATAAAACAGACTGTTCCTCTAAATGCCAAACTTTTAAACTCTAAACTTCAAATCAAGATGCAAAATTTAGAGTATAGATTAAAATCTTTAAAGCTAAAGTTAGAAGAGTTAACTTATAAAGAGATAGATTCAGTTGAAACTTCGCTTGAAAAAAGAGATGCTTTGAGTATAGATATAAAAACTCATCCAGCTATATTAGCTTTAAAAACTGAGGTAAAAAAACAAAATGCCGTTGCAAGACTTAAAAGAGCAGAAAAAATTCCAGATGTGAAACTTAATATTGGGTATTTTCAAAGAGATAGTAGAGATGACTATCTATCAGCTTCTATAAATTTTCCTCTTCCACTAAGAGGAATACAAGAAAAACAAGAAAGCAAAGCAAAATACAAAGCTTTAATGAATGAAGATAGATTAAAGTCTTTAAAGATAACATTCAAATCAAAAATAGATCTATTTTATGAGCAAATGCAAACAGCATATAACAACTATGAAGTACTGCAAAATGATATGAAGGGTCAAAAAGAGTACATTGGTCAAAATCTTGCTCTTCATGCACAACTTGGACACTTAAATAGCATAGATCTTATCCAAAACATCAATGATACAATTTCGCTAGAGATGCTAGCTCTTGATGAGTTAGAGAACTATTTTAATACATATGCAAAAAGTTTATATTTTACAGGAGAATTACAATGAGATATTTTATGATAATGGCACTACTAGCTTTTACTCTTGATGCAAAGATTATAGAAGTTAGTCAACTGTTTAACAAAAAGATAGTGAGTGTGAAAGAGCAAAACATCTCTTTTAAAAAGAGTTTTTATGCAGATACTGTTATGGATGAGAGTCGTGTTGTAGATATAGTGACAAGATATGATGGTTTTATAGATAAACTATATGCAGATAAAACACTTAAATTTGTAGAGAAAAATAGTCCTCTTTTCAAAATCTACTCAGACGATGTTATCTCCGCTCAGATGGAGTTATTATTAGCTAAAAAATTACAAAATAGAAATAGCCCACTATATAGGAGTGCTTATAGTAAATTAGTAGCTTTTGGGTTGGGTAAAAAGACTTTAAGGGCTATCAAAAATAGCCCTAAAAAGATAGAAAATTTTACTATCTATTCACCAGTAAGTGGATATATCATGAAGAAAAATATCAATGATGGAGGCTTTGTAAAGAGAGGAAAACTACTACTTCAAATTGCAGATTTGAGTAAGCTTTGGGTTATTGTAAAAGTTTATCAAAAGGATTTGGATTTTATAGATAAGGGGATGCAAGCTAAAATAGAGATAGATGGAGTTGAAACAAAACTAACAGGTATAGTTGATTTTATATATCCAAAACTAGACAATAAAACAAAAAGTGTTGATGTGCGAATTGTCCTTGACAATAAGGAGCTAAAAGTATATCCTAACATGTTTGCAAAAGTTGATTTTCTAAAACCTGCAAAGAGCATCTTGACACTTCCAAGAAGTGCAGTTTTAAATAAAGGTGATAAACACTTTGTATTTAAACCTATCAACGAAATGGAATTTGAACCAATAGAGATAACAGCAAAAAGGATAGATAGTAAAAAGTATGAGATTATAAGTGGACTTTCTAAAGGTGATAAAGTGATAGATAAAGTTCTTTTTATGCTTGATAGTGATGCGGTTACAAATGGTTTGTATGATAGTGAAGAAGATGATGATTGGTAGGAGTAAGTTATCTTTTTATTTAGGATTCAGTTTATAGTCTCAAAATCATTGTTATACTTTTTGAGACTTTTTCTTAGCAAAGCTTAACGGATTTAAATTCGTTCAACTACTTTAACATGAAAGGAAGGTAATCAATGAGAATTTTTATATTCTTTTGTGTTTTTTTTCTATTTTTCTTTGCATTGCACTATCTTTTTTACTCCAGAGTGATTAAGAAATTGCTGGTATCACATAGAGCAAAAAAAGTTTTAATCATACTCTTGAGCTTTAACTTCATTTCAAATATTTTCTATGTTGTGGGTCGATATACTGATGTA